>CAMDSS010000001.1 GCA_945907085.1 Cyanobium sp. NIES-981
CTCGGCCACGATGAAGCGGTGGTCTTCGTTGCAGATCAGTTGGGGCGGGGCCAGGCCTTCGAGCCCGTTGAGCCGTTGCTGGGTTTGCTGCAGCAGGGTCTCCTCGCCAGTGCCGGCAAGGGCCCAGTACTGCTTGGGATAACTCGCCCGAGAGAGCGGCCACAGCCGGGTGCCGGTGCCACCGCAGAGGATCACGGGTACCAAGGATGGGCTGGTCAACGGGAGAACTGCGATTGCTCCATTTTGGAGGGTGGGATCGAGGGCAAGCGCCTAAAGATCCAGCAATCCAGGCGGCGGCGTGATGCCAATCCAGCCCTGCTCCATCTCCACCACTGGCACGATCGCTTCCACGAAGGGGATCAGCACCTGGCGGCCATCGAGATCGATCTCCAGGAGGTCGTTGCCGGCATGGATCAGGTTACTCACCGTGCCGATGGCGGTTCCCTCCAGCCGCACCTCCAGCCCCAATAGATCCAGCAGATGGAATTCGCCCTTGGCCAGCTTGGGGCGATCGCTGGCCTTCACCACCAGTTCCTCTCCCACCAGGGCCTCGGCGGCTTCGCGGGAATCGATCCCGGCGAAACGCACCACAAACAACTCCTTGCCGGGCAGCTGGCGGCCGCTGAGTAATTCAATCGGCCGGGCGGGATCCTTGCGGCGCTGCAGCCAGCGCTCGCCGGGCTTGGTGAAGCGCTCTGGGAAGTCGCTGAGGGGCAGGATGCGCAGCTCGCCCTTGAGGCCCTGGGCGCCCACTACCTTCCCCACCACCATCAATTCGTCGGGCTGTGTTGGATCGATGCCCACGCTTTGTTCCATCCCTAAAGAGGACCTGATGCCCCTGATAATGGCGCCATGCCCAAAGGCAGCTTCCTAACGCTCTGATTGAGATCCCAGTGGCCGACCTTCCGATCCTTCCCGGTTCCACGGTGGTGGTGCGCGATAACCGCTCGATCTACAACGGCTACAAGGGCTTTGTGCAGCGCATCAGTGGCGTCCAGGCGGCGGTGCTGTTTGAAGGCGGCAACTGGGACAAGCTGGTCACCATGCCGTTGAAGACCCTTGAACAGGTCTGAGGTTTCAAGCGCCCACGGTTGAGTTCCGACAGGCTTGAAGGGCCGAGTGGGCCGCATCCTGTTCCGCTGCCCGGCGCGACTGGCCCCAGCCTTGGTGGGCGGGATGGCCTGAGATGGTCACTTCGCACCAGAAGCGCTGGGGGTCGGCATGGCCCTGGCTGCGTTCTTCGCAGCGGTAGCTGGGCAGGCCCAGGCCTTGGCCCTGGCTCCATTCCTGCAGGCCCGACTTCCAGTTGTGGCGGTCGGGATCGGCCTCCAGCTCGGCGGCGCTGGTTTGCCAATGGGGGGCGAGCCACCGCAGCACGGGCTCCAGCCCGCCCTGGCTGCCTCCCCAGGCGCAGTAGATGGCGCCGATCAGGGCTTCGGTGCATTCGGCCCGCACGGTGGCCTGGCCCGCTTGATCGCCTTGGGCCATAGGGCCCAGGTGCAGAACGCTTTCGATGCCGCAGTGCTCCCCCAAATCGGCCAGCCAGCGGTCGCTCACCAGCTGGGCCCGAAGGGCTGAGCGGCGGCCCACGCTGAGGCTCTTGTGGTGCTGCTCCAGATACACGGAAGCGGCCAGCCGCAACACCGCATCTCCCAGAAATTCGAGCTGCTCGTGGTTGATCGCTAGACCCGCCGAGCTGTGGCTGAGGGCCTCTTCCACGGGCGCTAGTGACTCGGCGTCCACCCCAGGCCCCCCTGGGGCAGTGGGGTCCAGGCCCAGCTGGCCCAGGAAGGCAACCAGTTGCTCGAGGCGGCCTGGCTTCATGGCGGGATGGAGCTCAGCGGGAAAGAAAAGGGTGAAAGCAGGACATAAGCCGGGTTCTGTTCTCCGCAGCCGAGCGCCAAAGCACTGGGCGTTGGGGATGGTCATCTGTCTGGGACCGCCGTTACCGGCGGCCTCGAGCGGCGCACTGTGAGCGGGACTGGTGAGATGGCCAACCGTTGTCCCTGGGCCTTGCTCCCGGCCGGGGTTTACCGAGCCAGCACCTCTCGATGCTGCTGGTGCGCTCTTACCGCACCCTTGCACCCTTGCCTGTGCCACGGGCAAGCCCGGGCCATCGGCGGTGTGTTTCTGTGGCACTCTCCTCACGGTCACCCGCACTGGGCGTTACCCAGCAAGCCTGGCCATTGGGGAGCCCGGACTTTCCTCAACCAAGCCTGACCCTGGCCCGAAGACCTGGCCAGCTTGATTGCGACCACCTCGCCTGCTTTCGGGATCCATCATGCCCGCCTGGCCAACGGGGATAATGCCTGGCATGGGGCTGTAGCTCAGCCGGATAGAGCGACGGTTTCCTAAACCGTAGGTCGTGGGTTCGAGTCCCGCCAGCCCCGTTGATCTCCGTAGATCTGCCGCATGCGCGAGTCAGGTAGCCCTTGAAGCAAGCAGAGCTCCTCAGCCTCTGGGCATGTCTGGGGCTGATGGGTGCGAAATGGTTGGCCGATTGCAGCATTGCTTGGTCTTGTGCTGCCGGCAAAGGTGAGCGCCCAGCCGCTGCCAAGACCCGGCCCCTATCTCTCAATTGGGGGTGGGGCATTGCAGACCCAGACGTTCAGCAATGGCAGCGTTGATGCTTCGTTCAAACTGGGCTCATCCCTTGAGGTGGCAGCCGGCTACAACTTTGGTGATTTCATGGCTGATCTGAGCTTGTGTATGGCAGTGCCGCCGCCAAAAACGCGTCGAATCAGCTCTTTGGCACCACTCAGGACTTGGCCACAACGGGCTCAATTCAAACCAATAGTCTTTTCATTAATGGCTATTACTATGTGCCTACCAAGCACAAAGTGAGGCCCTATCTGGGGGGTGGAGTGGGTTATACGCGCCTGGGTTGCGGCGTTGGTGCCTCGGGATCTGGTTTTAGCTACGCGTATGGGAGTTCTGCGAACACCCTCGGCTATCAGGCCAAGGTTGGGGTGGCCTACCAATCCACAACGAAGCTGGAGCTGTTTGCAGAAGGCGTCTACCGCGGGCTCACGAGTCGGGTTTCCCCCTACGACTCGCTCGACAGTTTTGGTGTCCAGGCTGGGCTCCGCTACCACTTCCAGGGCGGCCCGCCTAAGTAGGCCTGGCCAGGAGCTTTTTTATGCAGATGTCGTAAGTTTTGCGGATCTTGCATGGCCCGGCCATCCGATTCCGGGGGGCGAGCGGAGTAGTTGGAATAGCAGTATCCTGTAAGTGCATCTAGCAGGACGCCTGCTGGCTCTGCAGATTCAACTATTGGCTGATCTGGGCTATGCGGGTGGTTGTCAGCGAGTCGGTCGTCGGTGATTTGGACGTCCTCGACACCCTCGAGCTCTTCCAGAGCACGATCTATGCGGCGGAGGCCCTAGGGATTTCCCAGAGCAGTTGTTCGCGGCGTTACCGCTCCTTCAGTGAGCAGTTTGATTTTGGTTTTGATCGGGTCGATGGGGTGTACCGACCCACCCGCAATTTCGACATTCTCGCGGCCCTCAGGCAGGCGGCCCAAAAGCGCAGGGTGCGCCAGGGCAGCTTTCGCTATGGCATCGGTTGGCAGATGGAGGGCTTAATCAATGACCAAGGGCAAGAGCTGGCCGGCGACAGGCTTTCGGTGTGCACCATGGATAGCTGGCGGGTGCTCAGCATGCTGGAGAACCGGCTGATCGATTACTGGATCGGCGGCCTTTTGGACTACGGCTCCATGCTGGAACAACCCCTGCAGCGCCAGCGCTTTGAGCGCGTAAAGGTGACAGGTGCCGTGATGGCCGTTCCCCTCTGCCGGTTTGATCTCCACCTGGTGAGCCATCAAACCCATCCGCTGAAGGCGCAAAAAACAATCAACGCGGACCAATTGGCGCTCTATCCCTCTCCGGCTTTGGATGTGGGCATGGCTCCATCGCTGATGGGTCAATTGCAAGAGCGCAGCTTGGCCACGGCTCCTTCTGGCCTCAAAGACCACGACTGGACCCGCTGGCAAGCAGCTGCTGCCGATGGCATTGCCTTGAGCTACAGCCCGCCCCATGATCTGGCGCGCCTGAAGGCCGATGGCATTGAAACCCTGCCCTACGACTTAGGCATCACCGACGTGGGGGCGGTCCTCGGCCACCGCGACGCCATTGAAGATGGCTGCTTCCACACCCATCTCAAAGCGATGGTTGAGCTGTTTCGAAACAGTGCAGCAGCAGCCCATCCGGGCCTGCGCTGGCTGTGCTGAGGCTTAAAACTTCAAGACCATCGGCAGCCCCATGGCGTGATGTTCAACGCCAAGTGGACTTAAGATTTCAAGACTTTTCGCAGGCCTTCATTCCCCTTTGGCTGGGGCAACTCATCTCGAACCTGGGAACCCAGGTGAGCTTGTATGCGTTGGGTCTGTGCCTGTACCAGCGTCAAGAACAGCTGGCCACGTTTGCTTCGGTTGCGATTGCGGTTCAGTTGGCCAAGCTCCTGGTAGTGCCGCTGTTAAGCAGGCGATTGCAGTACTGGCCAAGGCGGCGGGTGCTCCTCTTGGCCCACAGCCTCGCAACAGTCACCACCGTTCTGTTGGCGCTTGCACTCCGGCAGGGATCTTTGCCGATGGCGATGGTGATGGGTGCCATTGCTTTGGCTGCCGCCGCAGAAGCCACTGTGTTGCTGTGTTTTTCGAGCCTCATCCCCCGTTTGGTGTCTGGTGAGGAGCTGGGGCGAGCCAGCGGACTGTTTGCCAGCTGGGATGGGGCGGTGGTGATGGTGGCCCCATTTATGGGCGCGGCCCTGGCAGCCACGGGAGGACTGATGGGGGTTCTGGTGCTGGATGGGGCTTCATCATTGGTGGCCCTGACCTGTACGGCGCTTGCTGCTTGGCCTCATGCAGCCTTGCGACCAGAGCGGGGGCATCCCAGGAGGGGGGATCAGGCTTTTGGACTGGGCGTTCGTGCTGCCATTCGGGCCCTAGGCCAGAGCCCGACTTGGCGGCCGCTTTTGCTCTTGAACGCCCTGGTGTCTGCAGTTTTGGCTGCTGTCGAGCTTGGTTTTCCGGCGTGGGTTGTGACTGCGATGGGGCCCTGGCACCTCACCTTGGCGATGGCCATCGGTGGGGGTGGGTACCTCTTGGGTACTCAGCTGTGGAGTCGCAATTGGGCGAGATTGGAGGCTCAGCAGTGGTCCACCGTTTTGCGGTGCTCTTTGCTGATTCAAGGCGTGGTGCTGACCGGTTCTGGCCTAGTCATCTTTGAACGCCTACCGGGCCTTTGGTTCGCGGCGGTTGGGGTTTTCGCCCTTTTGGTGCCTGTTGTTCTCTCAGCGCTCCAGGCGCTTTGGCAGGTGGTGATTCCCGCTGCGGAGCAGCCCCGCCTCTTTACCGCTCGCTACAGCCTGGAGTGGTTAGCCCGTTTGGTCGCCATTGTCCTTTTTACGCTGTTTGTCGATCGGGTACTGCTCCCCGCTCTGGCCTGGTCTGGTTGGCCCCCAGGCTTGATCGCTGCGGTTGGTAGCGGGGGCGGCCGACCGGCCGCCATGGCGTTGGGGCTAGTCGGCTGGGGTCTGCTTTTGCCATTACTCGTTCTGTGGCGTCCCTTGGACAGGTTGGGTTTGAGCGCAGTTGTCGAAGCTTGAGCCAATGCGCGTTCTGATTTACACCTCGAGTGGCGGTACGGCCCACGACGCCGCCGCCGAGGCCATTGCCCAGTGGATGGCGCAGCGGTCACCGGAGATCGAGGTGCGGGTGGAGCAGGTGCTGGAGCGCTCGAGCCCTACCTACTGCAGGGGTGTGGCCCTCTACAACTGGATTCAGCGCCACTACCCTTGGCTGCACCAGCTCTACTGGCGGGCGATGGAATGGGAAGACCTGGTGAAGCCGGGCACGGTGTTGTTTGGTCGCAAGTACCTTATTCAGCAGCTGCGTGAGTTCCGCCCGGATCTGCTGATTTCGACCCACCCCCACACCAATCGGGGCCATTTCGCCCTGGCCAAACGGGTGCTGGGCCCCCAGCTGCGCTGCATCACCTGTTGCACCGAGCTCGATGGGGGGTTTGGTTTTAGCCGCAACTGGCTCTGTCGCCGTACCGACCTGTTCTGGGCACTCACCGATGCGGTGAAGGCTGAGGTGGAGCGCCGACGGCCGGGACTAACTACGGAAGTCTTAGGACCGCTTCTTTATCCGGCCTATCACCAGGTGGCCTCTGAGTCGGCTCCAGGGGTGGCTTCGAGGCAGGAAGGTTTGCCGCTGCTGGTTTTGGCGACGGGTTCCAATGGTGCCAACAACCACCTCCCTTTGTTGGAGAGGCTGGTGCCTTTCGCTGGCCAGATCCAGGTGGCGGCCCTGTGTGGGCGCCGTTTCTCCGTGCAGCAACAAGTGGACGACTGGTCAGCGCGGCATCCAGGCCTGCAGGTAGCAGCCCTCAGCTACCAGGGGCCGGCAGAGATGGCCGATCTCTATCGGCGTGCTTGGGCCATGGTGAGTCGACCGGGTGCGCGTACGGCGACGGAGGCCTTGTTCATGGCTTGCCCGTTGATTTTTAACCACTACGGGACAACCATGCCCCAGGAATTGCTGGCTCCCCGTTATTTTTCTGCTCGCGGATTGGAGCATTCGATCCGTAGGCCTGCGCAGCTCGCTGTGCTTGTGGCGCAATGGCTGGAGAACCCCGACGACTATGCATTCCTGTGCAAGCGTTATCAGGATCACAGACTTTGTAGTGATCCCGAGCAGATTCTGAAAACCCTTCTGTCGTGATCCAAAGTGGGACTCTTCATTGTGCTCGAATTGGATGCCTGAACCGATTGCCATCGTTGGGATCGGTTGTCGGCTGCCTGGTGGGGTTAACTCCGCTGAAGCCTTCTGGGATGTATTGCGGGAAGGACGGGACCTGATCACCGAGATCCCGCCAGATCGCTGGGATCTCAACCTCCACTACGACCCAGACCCCACCCGTCCGCTCACCCAGCACGTGAAGCGGGGCGGCTTTGTTGACGGCATCGATCAGTTTGATGCAGCTTTTTTTGGCATCACCCCCCGGGAAGCGGTGTGCATGGATCCCCAGCAACGCCTGTTGCTGGAGGTGGCCTGGCAGGCCGTGGAAGATGCGGGCCAGCCGCTGGAGGCCTTGCAGCGTAAGGCGATTGGGGTGTTTATGGGCATTTCCAGTTCCGACTACAGCTCCTTGCTCTGGGCTTCCAGGGAGCGGTTTGTTACCCCAAACAATGAGCCCTTTGTGCTGCCTGGAAATACCGGCTGCATTGCGGCGAATCGGCTGTCCTATTTCTTTGATTTCAAGGGCCCCAGCTTCACGGTGGACACCGCTTGTTCCTCCTCTTTGGTGGCGGTGCATTTGGCATGCGAAAGCATCTGGCGGGGGGAGTCGGAGGCTGCCTTGGCGGGAGGGGTGCAGGCCCTGATCCACCCGGGGATCCAGATGAGTTTCTGTAAGGCAGGGCTCTTGGCACCCGATGGGCGGTGCAAAAGCTTTGATGCCAGCGCCGATGGCTACGTGCGTTCTGAAGGGGCTGGCGTGGTGGTGCTCAAGCCCCTGGCGGCGGCTGAGGCTGCTGGCGATTCCGTGTATGCCGTGATCCATGGCTCAGCCATCAATTCCGATGGTCGTAGTAATGGCATGGTCGCCCCCAATGCGCGGGCCCAGATGGCTTGTGTCCGCGCTGCCTTTGCCCGGGCCGAGATCGATCCTTCCGCTACCCAATACGTGGAGGCCCATGGCACCGGCACCCGCCAGGGAGACCCCATCGAGCTCCGGGCCCTGGGCACCGTGTTTGGCGAGGGCAGGCCCGAGGGAGAAGTGTGCCGGGTGGGTTCGGTGAAGACCAATTTGGGCCATTCAGAAACGGCGGCCGGGATCACCGGCTTGATCAAGGCGGCCCTGTGTGTGGCCAAGCGGCAATTACCCCCGAGCCTCCATTGCCGCCAGCCCAACCCATCGGTTGACTTTTCAGCACTCAAGTTGGAGGTGCAGACCAATCTCGAGCCCTTCCCCTATCCCGAGCGCCCGGCCGTGGTGGGGGTGAGTTCGTTTGGATTTGGCGGCACCAATGCCCATGTGGTGCTGGCGGATGCCCCCCGGCAGGCATCGCCCTTGCGCTTTGGTGCCCAGATGCCTTTGCAATTGATTGCCCTTTCAGCCCGCTCCACTCCAGCTTTGGCGGAGCTGGCGGCTGACCTTGTCAAGCAGATGCAGGCCAAGCCCAGCCTGAAGCTGGCTGACCTGGCAGCGTCGCTCAATCTGGGTCGAACCCCATTTCGGCAGCGGGCGGTGTGCCTTGCAGCAGACAAGGCCCAGCTGATGGGTCAATTGCAGGCCCTGGTTGCCGGGCGCCCATCCCGTCAAGACAGTCTCCAGGTGGGGCTGGCGTCTCGCCGGCCTGGAAAGCTGGCTTGGCTGTTCACAGGGCAGGGCTCCCAGGCCTTGGGCATGGGCCAGGCCTTGCTTGCCCATCCTGTTTTTAACGAGGCAATGACCAGGGTTGCCAGCCTGCTGGACCCCCATCTGAAGCGGCCCCTCCTGGCTTTGTTGGTGCCCCCTGCAGGGGAGGAGGCCGAAGCAGCCCGGCTCCTCAACCAAACTGGTTTCACCCAACCGGCTTTGTTTGCGGTGGGCTACGGCCTGAGCCAGCTCTGGCAGAGCTGGGGGGTGGAACCCGACCTTCTGATGGGCCACAGCATCGGCGAGGTGCTCGCGGCCCACTTGGCCGGTGTGTTTTCCCTGGAGGATGCGGCCCGCTTGGTGGCCATCCGGGGTCGGTTGATGCAGGCCTTGCCCTCGGATGGGGGCATGGCGGCGCTTTTGGCTGGCCCTGAACGAGTGGAAGCGCTGCTGGCTCGCCATCGAGAGATCAGTGTGGCCGCCTACAACGGCCCGTCGAACACCGTGGTGGCTGGGCCAATTGCGGCCCTGCGGGCGTTGCTCGCCAATGCCGAGCAGCTCGGGCTGGATGGTCGCATTTTGCCGGTCTCCCATGCCTTTCATACGCAAGCGATGGCCCCGATGCTCGAGGCCTTTGAGCAGGAGTTGCGCCAGCTCAGCTTTATGCCCCCCAACAAGCCCCTGGTGAGCAACCTCACGGGCCGTCTGGCGGGCCCCGAAGTTGCCCAGCCCGATTACTGGTGCGACCAGGTGTTGAGTCCTGTGTGCTTCGCAGAGGGAGTTGAGACCTTGGTGGCCCAAGGGGCCCAGGTGTTTTTGGAGATTGGGGCGCGGCCCACCTTGATTGGCATGGCGCGCCAATGCCAGGTGAACCCATCGCTCGCCTATTGGCCTTCGCTGGTGCCGGGCAAATCCGATTGGCAGATGCTTGTCACCAGCCTTGGCGGCCTGTGGCGCAGTGGGTTTGCTGTCGATTGGGCCGCCTTCCATCGGCCCTTTCCCCATCGTCGGGTCAGCGTGCCTGGCTACCCCTTCCAACGCCAGCGCTATTGGTGGAGCCGGCAGGGAGAGGAGGTGGCGCCCGCCAGCTTCTGGCTGGATCACCTGGGCATCACGGAGGTGAGAGCTCCAGCCGAATCGCTTCGACCGGCTTCCCAGAACAAGACTGAGCGCCTTAGGAAGAGCGAGCGGCTCGAGCGGTTGGATCTGCCGGGCGAGCTGGCGATCTACCAGGTCGGTCTCACCTGTGAGGGGAGTGATCTTGGTGATCACCGCATTCGGGGCCAGGTGGTCTTTCCGGCGGCGGGTTTCATCACGGCCGCGCTGGATGGGCTGGAGCAGCAGGGGTTGCCAAGGGCCTTGGGCAGCCTGCGGTTGGATCAACCGCTGAAGCTGAACGAGGCGCCAACACAGGCGAGCGGGCACCACCGTTTGCAGGTGCACTATCGCCCCGGTGCCCTGGAGTTTCACAGCCGTGGCGATGGGGTTGATTCGGGGGGCTGGCAGCTCCACGGCACGGCTTCCTTGGAGGGCGTCGACGCAATGAGCGCTGGTGACTGCCCCCTGGTATCAGCAAGCCCGCCACCGGGCGCTGAGCCTGTGGATTTGGAGGGCTTTTACGCGGCCCTGGCCCAGGTGGGCCTGGCCTACGGTCCGTGTTATCGGGGGTTGGCCCGATTGCAAATGGCGAATGGCCAGGCCTGGGCTGAGCTGATCCGACCCGCTGGGGGCCACGACCGCGGCCTATGGGATAGCTGTTTCCAGGCTGTGGCAGTGTTGCTCGATCACTTGTCCCGCCAGGGGCAGTTGCTCCTTCCGGTGGGCCTGGAATCCCTGTGGTTTGGCCAGCAGGCCCTTCCCGACCACTTCTTCTGCCAGGTGACGCTGCAGCCGAGTTCTGAACCGGCTTTTGTGCTTGCCGATCTGTTGCTGCACGACGGGGCCAAGCCCTTGGCCTGGATTCGGGGTTTTCGGCTGCGGCGCCTACCCCGCCAGGCCCTGGAGTGGCTGTTCCCCCTCAAGCAGGAGGAGGCCCAAATCAGCCCTAGTGAGTGGCTGTTCGAATCCAGCTGGCAAGAGGCTGTTGGTTCGAACGAGGCTCTGGGCTCGCAAGCCACTGCTGGCTCGCAGGACGCCGCCCCTTTCGAGCACCACTCCATCTCGCCAGAACGCATCGACTTGGCCGGCCCCATCCCGGCCGGCGTCGAACCCTTGCTGATCTGGCCCGATCTGGCCCAGCCGGGTGCCACTGCGATAGGCCTCTGCGCCCAGCTGTTGCGGCTCGCCCAGGCCCTCGCCCAAGCCCCGGCCCGGCCCGTGTGGCTGGTGCTGGAAGGGGCTGGCGCTTTGCCTGGCGACCAGACCGGAGCGCTCGCTGGAGCACTGGCGGGCTTTGCCCGCTCAGCGGCCTTGGAGCAACCCGCCCTGGGTTGGACGGTGTTGCATCTCGCGGCAGGCGAGGCTCCCGCCATGGCCGATTGGCCTGCCCTATGGGCCCTTGGCCAGCGGGAACCGCTGCTGGCCTGGCGCGATGGCAAGCCCTGGGTGCAACGGATCCACCCCCTGGCGGATGCCCCTTTCCGGATGGCAAGCGGTGCCTTGGGCAGCTTGGAAAGCCTGCATCCGGCCCCCTTGAGGCGCCAAAGGCCTGGCCCTGGGGAACTCGAAATCGCCGTGGAAGCCACCGGACTCAACTTCCGCGATGTGCTGAATGGCCTTGGGCTCTTGGCTGCCTACAGCTTGGAGCTGGGCCTGGCTCCAGGGGCGCAGATGCCCTACGGCGGCGAATGCGTGGGCCGGGTGGTGGCGGTGGGAGAGGGCATCGATCCCGCTTTGGTGGGCTCACGCCAGTTGGCGGCCCTGGCGGTGGGCAGCTTGGCCAGCCATGTGGTGTGCCGGGGGGAGCTGTGTGTGCCATTGCCTGAGTCGCTGGATCCAGCCCTGGGGGCCAGTCTCAGTACGGCATTTCTGACGGCGATTTACGGCCTGCAAACCCTGGCTGGCCTGCGGGCTGGTGAAACGGTGTTGATCCATGCCGCCGCCGGTGGGGTGGGCCAGGCCGCCCTGCAGGTGGCCCGACGCTGCGGTGCCCGGGTGTTTGCCACCGCCAGTGCGGCAAAGCAGGCCGGCCTGTTGGACCAGGGGGTGGAGGCCGTGTTTGATTCCCGCAGCCTCGACTTCGCCGAGCAGCTGCGCAGCGCCACCGGTGGTCGGGGGGTGGATGTGGTGCTCAACAGTCTGAAAGGCGACTGGGTGGAGGCCAGCTTTGCGGCGTTGGCGGAGGGCGGCCGCTTTGTGGAACTGGGCAAGATCGAGATTTGGAGCCGGGCAGAGGCGGCCCAGCGGCGCCCCGATGCCCGCTATCTACCCTTCGATTTATTGGAGGTGGCAGCGGCCGTGCCTGGCATGGTGCGGGCCCTGCTGCTCGAGCTGCTCGACGACCTGGCGGCCGGCCGCTATGGGCCCATCCCTCTCCAGACCTTCCCGATTGAGCGCAGCGTGGAGGCCTTCCGGCTGATGGCCCAGGCCCGCCATGTGGGCAAGGTGGTGATCACCCAGCCCGAACGCCAGGCGCCTTGGGGGATCCAACCCCAGGCCACCTATCTGGTGAGCGGGGCGTTCGGCGGGATCGGCCGCCAGCTCTGCCAGTGGTTGGCCAGCCAAGGTGCCCGCTCCTTGGTGTTGGTGGGCCGCCGCAGCGACCAGGCCTTGCTTGATGGGCTCACGGCAGCGGGTGTGGCCTGTGAGGCGGTGGTGATCGATCTTGATGGAGGCTCGCCGGAGCCGTTAGTTGCCGCCTTGCGCGGCAAGCTTTTGGCCGGGGTGTTCCACGCCGCTGGCGTGCTGGATGACGGCCTGCTTGAGGCCCAAACCCCAGCTCGCCAGGCCGCGGTGCTGGGGGTTAAGTGGGGCGGGCAGCAGCTCCTGGAGCAGGCCTGCCAGGCGGCGGGTTGTCGGCCGGAGTTTGGCGTGGTCTTTTCCTCCATGGCGGCCTTGCTGGGGTCGCCAGGCCAAACCAGCTATGGGGCCGCCAATGGGGCCCTCGATGGTCTTGCGGCGCAACAAGGTCGAAACAACCACCATGACCAGGTATGGCCGATGGTTTCCCTGCAGTGGGGCCCTTGGGCGGGGGCGGGGATGGCAGAAGGGCTGGAACGCCGCTTCAGCGCCTTGGGGGTAGGGCTGTTGGTGCCGGATCGGGCCTTCGAAGCGCTGGGCCTGGTGCTCGAGCGTGGCCGCAGCGGCTGTGTGGCCGTGCTCAACAACGATTGGCCGCGGCTGGCGGGCCAGCTGGGCCATCGCCAGGCGAGCGTGCTGCAACCCCTGCTGGTGGCGGCTGGGTGGGCTCGGCGCGATGGGGCAGAGGGCCAGGCCCTGCGTCTTCAGCTTGCCGATCTGGATGGGGAGCAGGCCAACGCTGTGGTGGTGGGCGCGTTGCAGCGGCGGTTGGCGGCGGTGATGGGTTTGGCCGATGCCGGCAGCCTCGATCCGGGCGATTCCCTGTTTCACATTGGCCTTGATTCGCTGATGGCCGTGGAATTGGCTGCGGGAATCCAGCGCGATCTCGGCGTGAAGCTCGAGCTCGAATCCTTGGCCGGTGATCCCAGCCTGGAGGTGCTGGCGGCGGTGGTGCTTGAGGGGCTGGTGGATCCCCAAGGCGGCGTCGATCGCACCCTCAACCTTGGTCAGGAAGCCCAGCTGCGCAGCTCCTGGAGCTTGCCAGGGGCCGCTGCTTTGGCGTCCGATCCCGGAGCCATCTCGCCAGGGAGTGCTCCCCCTGGCGAAGCGATGTTGCTGACAGGGGCTTCCGGTTTTCTTGGGGCCTACCTGCTGGCCGGCCAATTGGAGCGCTGGCCTGAGTTGCAGGTGCGTTGCCTGGTGCGGGCCCAGGACGCCCCAACGGGGATGGAGCGGATCAAGGCCAACCTTGGCTGCTACGGGTTGTGGCAAGAGGCTTGGGCCAGCCGGCTGGTGGCGGTGCCGGGGGATTTGGCCCAGCCCCGGTTTGGCCTGTCGGACGGGGCTTTTGCAGACTTGGCCCGCGGCCTGGGGGGCATCCTCCACAACGGCGCCCAGCTCAGCCAGATGGCCTCCTACAGCCAGTTGGAGGCGGCCAATGTGGGTGGCACCCACACGGTGCTGGAGCTGGCGGTCCATGGCCAAGCCCCTGGGCCGGTGCCGATTCAGTTGATCTCCAGCGTCGCGGTCTTCGAGGCGGCGGCCTACCGCAACCAGCCGGTGCTGGAGAGCGACGATGTGGCCGAATGGCGCGGCATCCATGTGGGCTATTCCCAAACCAAATGGGTGGGGGAACGATTGGTGTTGGCGGCGGGAGTGGCTGGTCTTCCGGTCACGGTGTATCGCCCCCCCCTGATTGGCGGCCACTCCCGCACCGGCGCCTGGCATCAGGATGATCTGCTGCACCGGCTGTTGCGGGGTTGCCTGGCCCTCGGCATGGCACCGGATGTGCCCTGGGAGCTGGATCTGGTGCCCGTCGACTACGTGGCCGATGCGGTGACGGCCTTGGCCTGGACTCCCCAGGCGGTGGGGAAGAACTACCACCTGCAGCATCCCCAGCCGATGCTGCTAGCCGACCTGCTCAACCAGTTGATCGCCCACGGGGCCCCGCTGGAACTGGTCTCCATGGAGCGCTGGCTGGAGGCGATCGGCGCCGATCCCGCCAACCCCCTTTATGGGATCCGGGCCTTCTTTGTGAGGCGCTGGGGCGAGGAGCAGCTCACCTATCCCGAGCTCAACCAGGCGGGGGTGCGGGCCCGGCCGAGTTGTGCTGTCACAGCTGAGGCCTTGGCCGCCCTTGGGGTGCGCTGCCCCGGTTTCGAGGCCTTGATGGCCCCCTATGGCCGCAGCCTGCTTACCGGCGTTGCTTCGTGATTGGGCTTGGGATTTCCCAAGGGCTTTGCGGCGCATTGCTGGCCACCTTTTTGGTGCAGCTGGGGCTCACCCAGCGCTTTGCCGCCGTAGTTCGCCGCCGGCTCCAGCAGCGGCCAGTGCTGACCACCCCTGCTCCGGCGGCCGAGGTGGTGCTGTGTTTGCGGGGCGTTGATCCGAGCTTGCAGGCGGCCTTGGCTGCCCTGGGGGGCCAGCTTTATCCGGGCCCCTGGCGCCTACTGGTGGTGGTGGATTCGCTCGAGGATCCCAGCTGGCCCGTGGCGGAGGAGGTCTTGAGCCAGTTGGAGGCTTCAGGCCAGGCGAGTTGGCAGGGGGTTCGGCTGATTCCGCTGGCGGCCAGGCCCGAATCGGGATCGCTCAAAAGTGCCTCCTTGCGCCAGGCTTTTGGGGTGTTGCATCCCAGCACCGAGTTGGTGGCCCTGGTGGATGCCGATGCGGTGGTGGCTCCGGGGTGGCTGGCGGCGTTGGCGGCGGGTTGCGGCCAGGTCGGGGTGGGGGCTGTTTCGGGCAACCGCTGGTATGAACCAGCCCAGGGCGGTTTTCAAGGCAGTGGCCCGGGCATGGTGCGGGCGATTTGGAATGGGGGTGCCCTGGTGCTGATGACCCTGTTGGGCATTCCCTGGGGTGGTTCGCTGGCGATCCGACGCGAGTTGATTGAGCCCAGTGGTTGGCGCCAGGTGCTGGCCACCAGCCTTTGCGAAGACACCGCCCTGCCGAAGCCCCTAGCAAGGGTGGGCTATTCCTACCAATTCCGTCCCGAGTTGATCGCCCTCGATCGGGATGATTCCATTCGCCTGAGGCCCCTCGTTCGCTGGATTGCCCGCCAGTTGCTCACGGCCCGGTTGCACCATCGGGCCTGGCCCCTGGTGGCTTTGCATGGCCTGGGCAGCTTGGTTCTACTGCTGGCCTGCTTGGTGGTGGTGGCGACCCTGCTGCTGCAGGGGCAGCCGCTTGAGGCAGGCGTGCTTGGGGCTTCCCTGGTGCTTTACGAATTTGGCTGTGTGGCTTTGCTGCTGTGGATCGGGCGGGTGGCCGCCTCGGGCCTGGAGCGCCTCGGGGGAGGGTTGGGTTCCAACGAAAGCCCCAAGGGATTGGCTCGTCGGGTGGCTAAGGGCTTTGAAGACGTCTGGCGCCTGCTGCGCTGGTTGCCGCTCGCCCAGCTGGTGTACGGCATGGCCACGGTGCGAGCGGCTTTGGCCTGGCGCGTTGAGTGGCGGGGTGTGATCTATCGGGTGCGGCGCGGGGGTGTAGCCATGGTCAGCGGCCCTTCTCGATGAGTCGCTTGAGGATCGCCATCGATTGGAGCAGGTTGGCTTCGCTGAGCTCGAAATAGAGGGGGCGGACAAAATTGGGCGCCATCGGATCCACCTGGATCTTGTGGCGCAACAGCACTCCGCCAGCCACGGGAGTGATGGTCCAGCTGCCTTTGAGTTGGCGGATCTGCTCACTGTTGATCAGGCTGTAGCTGAGCTGGCGCGGCGCGCTTTCCTGCATGGCCAGGGTGGCGGTGACGCGCAATCCAAAGGTGTAGGGCGCTTGGTAGGTCTGGCGGAGCACCAGGCTTGTGCCTTTGCGGCTCAAGACCTGGGCTTCTTGGATGTCGGGCATCACGCCTGCCATGGCGCCGTAGTTGGTGAGCACCTGCCAGGCCCTTTGGGGAGAGGCCGCCACAAAGACAGAGGCTGTGTAATTTCCTTGGCTTCCTTGCAGGCTTGGTTTGCTGGTCGTTGTGCTTTTTTGAGGTGGGCTCGTTAGCGGCGCAGCCTGGACGGATAGAAATGGCGCCGACATCCATGCAGCTAAAATTAATACCGTTGCAGCTACCGGCTGGATCAGGGCAGAGTGCAGCAATTGGCTTCTATAAAGCAGCAAGAAGGTTACGAACCTCAGGGGCAGATCCCTCGCAGGATGGTTTTCCTGAGTGGCTTTGATCCACGGGGGGCCTCCTTTTACTACCGCCTGTTTGCCGAACAGTTGCGGCGCTATCAACAGCGGGGTGATCGAAGCTTTGAGCTGGAACGGCGCCGCCAGGCCGATCGTCTCTTGAGCCGCTGGCAGGTGCTGGAAGCCGGCCAGCCCCAGCTGGATGTGTGTTTTCTGCGTTGGGATGACATCGCCCGTGAGCATTGGCCCCGCCAGCCCCTGGTGCTGCTTTGGGATGGCCTGTTTGTCTATGGCTGGTACCTGCTCGGTGGCGGGATCGTGCGCATTGGTCGGTTGTCGTGGCGGGTGGCGCTTTGTGGTTTGTATCCGGCGCTGTTTGTTTTGCTGGCTCTCGGCAGCGGATTGGTGCTGGCCTCGGCACTGGCGCAGGGCTTGGCTTTGGCCGGTTTGGGCTGGGCTTTGGTTGGGCTGGTGCTTGCCGTTTGGCTAGGTGCGGCTTGGCAACTGGCCGAGCGGATCGGGGTGGTGTGGCTGTTTCGCTCGATTCGTTTCACCCATGGGCTGGCGCGGGCCCGGGATACCACCCTGCGGCAGCGGGTGGAGGAGCTGGCCGAGAGGTTTTTGGAGCTGGAGGAGCAGGACCCCGCCGATGAGGTTTGGCTGGTGGGCCACAGCAGTGGCTCCTTTGTGATGGCGATGCTGGCGGCCGAGCTGCGGCGGCGGGGCACCTGGCCAGCCTTGGCTGGTCGTTTGCGGATGCTGAGCTTGGGTCAAAACCTGGCCAATTTGGCGGTGCATCAAAAGGCCACGGGCTTTCATGCTGATCTGGGTTTGGTGGCCGAGGAGCCGCGGGTGCCTTGGCTTGATATCACCTCCCCCGACGATTACCTCTGTTTTGCAGGGGTAGATCCCTATGCAAGTTGTGGGGTGCCTTGCCAGGGAGAGTCCTATCCCGAGTTGCGCTTGATTCCCTTGGCCCAGCGCCAACAGCTCACCACGTGGTGGGCTTTAGTGAGCCATCAATTTGATCTGCATTTCGAATACCTGCGCACGGCTGAGCCTGGCCAATCTGGGGGCTTTGACTTGTATGAATTTTTGCTGGCTCCTGTTGGGGGAGGCGGCAAAATTTGAGACCCCATGATCAGCCCATTCGCCCTAAATCGGCAACCTATACACCAAATTTCCTGCGCAGACTTCGCCGGGGTTTGGATTCCTGGCTGAATTTGCTGAATGAATGGGATTTCCGCATCCCGATTGGCTCCGTACAATTTTTGGGGCTCAATCTTTTTTTGGTGAATGAGCCTGCCGCGGTGAAGCATCTGCTGGTCGATGGGGTTGATTCGTATCCGAAACACCCCTTCACTCTGTGGATTCTTGAGCCGTTGATTGGCCGAGCCATCTTTTCTGTGAATGGGATTGAGTGGGCTCGGCAGCGGCGCCTGATGGATCAGGCCTTTCAGGTGGCTCAATTGCGAAAGGTGTTCCCGCAGATGGGAGGGGCCGTAACGGCGATGCTTGCGCGCCTCGATGCTTCGGTAGCTGCCTCTGCTGGCGTCGTAACGGTAGAAATCGATCAGGAGATGACCGTGGTGACTGCGGATGTGATCGTCCGCACAATCCTGTCGAGGCCCCTAGGGGCGGCTGAGGCCCGTGAGGTTTTCGAAGCTTTTGTGCGCTATCAGCGCCGCGCTGGCCAGGCCCTCATGCTGCGTTTTTTGCGGCTGCCTGAACAGTGGCTGCAGCGCTATTTGGGGCGCCATGCCAGCACGATCCGGGGCTGGATTCAGGCCGCTATTGGTCAGCGCATGGCGATGGGCGTCTCTTCCGACCTGTTGCAAGCCCTGATTGAGGCAGAAGACCCCGAAACCGGCAGCGGCTTCAGCGAAGAAGAATTGCTCGATCAGGTGTGCTTTTTATTTCTGGCGGGCCATGAGACATCCGCCAGCGCCCTTGGCATGGCCACCTATCTGCTCAGCCAATTTCCTGATGCGCAGCAGCGGCTCTTACAAGAGGTTGCGGTGATCCTTGAGGCTCGGCCTGCACTGGGAGGCAACCCCCTCGATCCGCTGACGTTTGATGACCTGCGGCAGCTCCCCTATGGATCTGCGATTTTCAACGAAACGCTTCGCCTCTATCCACCGGTGAGCTTTTTCATCCGCGAGGCAGCTCAAGATTCTGAGCTGGTGGATCGGCGTTGCCCTATGCGTTCGCTGGTCACGATCTCCCCTTGGGTGATCCAGCGCCACGAGCACCACTGGAGCGATCCCGATGGCTTTCGACCCGAGCGTTTCCTTGCCGATACCGCCAGCCCGCAGGAGAAGCAGTGGGCCAAGGATGCGTTTCTGCCCTTCGGACTTGGTCCACGCAAGTGCCCAGGGGCAGCGTTTGCTTTGCAGGAGGCTTTGCTTGTGCTGGCCGAATTGGTGCGCCGCTATGAGCTGCTGCCCGATCTTGGCCACCAACCGGATCTAGTGGCGCGGCTCACCCTGCGCTCCCGCAATGGGGTGCGGGTGAGGCTGCGAAATCGGTACTGACTGGGATCTCCACTGGCCCAGCTGGGATATGCTGGTGTCATATGACAGGCGTGGGGGTGGCATGGCTGTGAGGGCAAGGCTGTTTATGAGTGGCCGCAGCCAGGCGCTGAGGTTGCCGGCCCGTTTCCGGTTCCGCGGCCAAGAGGTGGAGATCGAGCCGATGGGCCAGGCCCTTTGGGTGCAGCCCTGCGGGGAGGCATCGGCATCGATGGGGACGTGGTTGGAGGCGTTTTATGCCGACCATCCCGCCCTGCCGGAGGCGTTCCTGGCCGATCGCAGGGATGCTCCCCCCCAGGAGCGGGATTGGTCTTGAGGCGCACCCTCGACACCAACATCTGCAGCTATGTGTTGCGGCGCCATCCGCCCCAGATGCTGCTCCGCTTTCAGGAGCTGAACCGGGATCAGCTGTGGCTTTCGGCGATTGTGGCGGCTGAATTGCGCTTCGGAGCCGCCAAGCTCGGATCGGATCGATTCAGCGGCGTGGTGGAAGCCTGGTTAGCGGGTTTTGAGCAGCTGCCTTGGCCCCTCGAGGCCACCCATCACTACGCCAAGATGCGCTCGGGGCTTGAGAGCCGAGGCACACCTGTGGGCAATCTCGATCTGATGATCGCCGCCCATGCCCTCGCAGAAGACAGCGTGGTGATCACCAACAATGCCCGGGAATTTCTGCGGATCCCCGGCGTTGCTGTGGAGGAGTGGTCTTTGGGCTGATCAGCTCAAAAGCTCAGCATGACCTTGGTACCCACGCGCACTTGGCTGTTGCCCAGTAGTTGGCCCATGTCGAGCAGGCCGGCCGCGTTGCTCACGTAGAGGTCCACGGTGGTTTTCTGGTTGGCCAGCCAGCGGAGATTGAGGCTGCCGTTGGTGCCATTGGTCCCGCCCAGATCGGTGGCTACCGCATTGATTTCGGGGATCAGCTGGAAGCTTTGGCCCAACTGGATGTTGGCGCCGATGCCCACGCCCCAGGGCGTGCCAAGGCCGCTGGTGGCCAGTTTGGGGTTGAGGCTGAAGGCCAGCCAGGGGGTGGCCTCCCAGGTGTTCATGCTTTCAAAAAACAGATAGCCCTGGTAGCTGCTGGCTTGGTAGTTGCGGCCCACGCTGATGCGGCCGCCCGTCCAAAGCGGCAGGCCTTTGGTGGGACGCATCACCATGGCCTTGCCGCCAAAGCGGAGGTTGAGGTTGCCGCCGCCTTCGTAGGTGCTGATGAAGCTGTTTTGGGGGGAGATGCCGTTGAACTGCCCAGCCGCCACTTGGAATTGGAAGTCGTTGCTGACCGATACCCCGCCAAAACCAAACAGGTTGCCGCGGGAATCGGCATTGAAGCCGAATTGCTTGGTGCCATTGCTCGGGGTGAGGGCCGTATTCACACTCAGCCCGCCCAGGGCGAGGCTGGCCTGGCGGGCGGTGTAGTTGGGGCTTTTGGAATCGGGAGCGCCTGGGGTCCAGATGAAGCGGCCATTGAGCATCGGCTGCCAGGGGGCACTGGGCAAGGCCAAGATCGCCGTGCTGGGGCTGAGACCAAAGCCATTGGTGATGCTGCCCTCCAAGGCAATGCGGGGGTTCACCGCAAAATTGGTGCCGAGGCTGAGGATTGGTGTGCGTGAGTACACCAACTTGCTATCAAAGCTGTTGTTGCCTGGCCCCAGGGGCACCATGGCCGAGCCAAACAGCTGCACCTGGGCATTGGGCCGGTAGTTGGCGCCCACGCCCAGGCTGATGTTGGTGCCGAAAAACTCCCCCGCCCCGCCTTGATTGGAGCCTTGGCTGGATGGCAACCAGCTCACCGCCGGTACTAAGGAGAGCTGTAGCTGCTTGGTGGCCTGCCAGGAGAGGGGCAAGGCGAGGGAGCCCACGATGTTGCGGGTCCACACCTTTTGGCCTGAGTTGTTGAAGATGTTGGCGTTGCCCAGCTCGCCACCGGTGCAGCTATTGCCTTGGCCGCCGCAGCCACTGCCCACGCTGAAGAGTTCGAGGGCCCCTTCTGCAGCCCACTGCCAGGCTTTGCCGCCGGCGAGGCGCCCCTTGAGGGCACCGCCGTAGATGGTCCAGAGGTTGCCGGGATTGTTGGGTTTGCTTGCAGGGGCGCTATAGAGGGGGTCGTCGGCGTAGGTGTAGTAGGCCGAGATCTGGAAGTTTTCGCTGAGGGAGAAGTCGCCGCGGAGCAGGTAGTTCTGGTTGCCCGAGCCGCCCGCTGCGCCGCCCCCTAATGGGCTCACCTGCTGGAAGATGATTTGGTCATTGCCCGATTCCAGCCCGTTGGCGGTGGGCAATTGGCCCAGGCGAATCAAGGTGCTGTAGCTATCGGCTGGGGGCTCCAGCCTCTGGATCAGAGCCTCCGCTTCGGCCTGGCTGGTGGGCGGCTGACGCTTCGGTGCCTGGCCGCTGGACGGTGGTAAGGATTGTTTTTCGCCTGGGGCCACGGGCTGCCAGACCACTGGCGCTGGGCCTGATCCGGGGGCAGGGGTTGGCATGGGCTTCCATTGGGGTGCTGCAGGCTGGCCGGGCTTGGCTGCGCCAGAGCTACCAGGGGAAAGGGGTTGCCAACCGGGCGTGGCTTGGCTGCCAGATTTGGTTTGGGCTTGGGGCAGCACCTGCCAATTGGGCTGGGCGTAGGCGGGGCCTGAGCAAACTGCAGCAAGTAGAACGGCCGCCCCCAGCCAGGGCTGGCTAGGCATCGCCGGCTTGCTGCGGGCTGGGCTGCACCAACAGCCAACCGGCCACGGGGGTGCCCTGCAATTGGAGCTGCTGCACCAGGGAGGCGAGTTCGCTTCGGGTAGCGGCACCCGGGGCGGCGAGCAGGATCTGGATGCTGCAGTGGCGGGTGGCGAGCAAATCGCTGCTGCAGAGCACCTCGGCGCTGTGGTTGTCTTCCCGCAGGGCGGCCTGCAGGCCGGTGGCGATCGGTTGGGCAGCGGTCGCAGAGAGGCCCATGGGGATGAGGGCCACGCTGTGGGGTGCTTCCAGGGCCCCTTGGGCGAGCAGCTGCAGGGTTTGTTGGTTGCTTTGGCTCACCCCTTGGTGCAGTTCAGCCAGCAGGGGATAGGGGAGGCTGGCCTTGAGCTCATCCATGGCAAACACCTTGCCGCTCCTGCGATCCACCACCAGGGCGGCGCCGCTGCCAAGAACCAGGCCGGCGAGCAAACCGAGGGCCATATTTCTGCTCTTTTTCGGGGATACGGGCCGATCCAGCAGGGTGGGGGTGGAGATCAGCTCCCAGGGATCGGTTTGTTTGGCCTGCTCCAGGGAGGCCAGCTGCAGCTGGTTTTCCAGCTCGGTGAGGGTTTTTTCATCGCGCAGGGCCTGGCGCACCAGCTGGCGGTGTTCGAGCACAACCTCCTTGGGACGGGAGGAGGCCTGCAGGCTGGCTTGGGCCGTGGCGAGCTGGCCCTCGAGGAGGCCAATGGTTTGGCGATTGAGGGTGAGGATCAAGCTGGCCCGCTGGCGCTTGAGGGCGCGGATGATTTCGTCGTTGTCGCGCAGGCGGCTGCGCTTTTCGGCGATCTCGGCTTCCAGGGCCTGGTATTGCTTGAAGAGGTCTTGGTTGGCCGTGAGTTGGGGCGCTTGATAGAGCACGTTGCTGCCGGCGCCCCGGGCATTCGCGAGCTGTTGGCGCAGGTTGATCACTTGGCTTTGGGCGGCTTGGCGGGCCCCTTCCACGGATCCTCCGGAACCCCCAGAGCCGCCGCTGGCATCGCCTCCGGCCATGGGGATGCCGTCTTGGATGCCGAGGCCATTGGCCAGGGCAAAGCTTTGGGCCCGGCGCATGGAGGCATCGGCCTTGGGTTCGAGGTCGTTGATGCGGCCTTGGAGGTAGGCAACGGCATTGGCGATATCGCGGCGCCGGTCGCGGCCGGAATACTCCTGGTAGGTCTTGGAAATCCGATCGATCACCGGCAGGATCAGGGGTTTGTCGCTATCGCGATAACTGATGTTGAGCACGGAGGTGCCTTTTTCGAGTTTCACCTCAACTGTGCTGACCCAGCTGCTGAATCGCATCCCATCCACTTTTTCGCCAGCGCGTTGTTTGCTGCTGCGCACGAAATCAAAGACCGGCTTGAGCACCGAGGGGCTCTGCAGGATTTGCACTTCGGTTTCGAGGCTGTCTTTGCCGCCGCCGCCACCCACCCCCGCCAGCCCGGCGAGCATGGGATTGGACGCTGCAAGTTGGGCCAGCCCGCCGCCACCGCCCTCATTGCTGGCGAGCACAATTTGAAACTCACCCTCCCAAACCTGTTTTTGTTGCAGGGTGGCGATCAGGGTGAGCAGCAGGGTGCCCCCTGTCACCTTGGCAATCAACTTGGAGTGGCGCTTGAGGGCAGCACCCAGCTGGGCGAGATCGATCTCGTCGTTGTTCCGGGGTGCAGGGTTTTGGAGCGGATTTTGGTCAATCATTTGAACGCCCCATACAGGCCATAAATTGAATACACGCCAAGCACGGGAGCCGTGAGTTCGTTCATCACGGTGATGCCGGCTGAAAGGGCCGAATCTTGGACGCGAATGATGTCGCCGGCTGCCAACACGGGATTGTTTGGGGCATCGGCTGGGGCATTGGGGTTGAAGGAGAACGTGCGGCGATCCAGTTCCCCTTCTCTGGTGAAGCGCACAAATTCCACTTTGCCGCGCAGGAGTTGGAGTCCGCCGGAAGCAATCAGGGCCTGGTTCAAGCTGCTGCCTTGGGGAACAATTGTGCTGCCGGGTTGCTTGACCCTGCCGCTCACAAACACACTCATGAATTGGGGGTTGAGGTTGGTTTGACCAGCCTTGAGCAGCTGCTCGCGCAGCACCACCGGGCTTCTGGCCACGCTCACCACATCGCCGTCGAAGAGGCGAATGTTTTGGGATTCATCCCCTCGGGTGATCAGATCGATCAAGGCGAGATTGGTGCGGATTTTGCCGCCACCAGCACCCAAGGCTTGTTTGCGGGTGACTTGAATATCGGCGAGGTTGGAATAGGGGGTGATGCCCTGGGCGGCCCGGATGGCATCAAACAAGGTGGGGAAGCGGGAGCCATAAATTCCGCCAGCGCTTGAGCTGGGGTTGGGTAGGGCATTGGCTTGATTGCCAAAGTTGTTAGGTCCGGCAGTTGGTTCGTTGGCTTTGCCCAGTTGAATGCTCGTCTTGCCTTCAGACTTAATGCCGTCGAGCTCTTGATAGTCCGTAAGCGTGTAATACCCGGGTCGCCTCACCTCGCCGCCCACGTAGATGCGCACGGGCCGATAACCCACCGGGCGGATGTAGAGCTCGGGATTCTTCACATAGGTCCGGAATTGCTGGGTGAGGAAGGAGCGCAGCTCCTCCACCGTGAGCCCTTCCACGTAGAGGGCTCTCAGGCGCGGCAGGTAGAGCGTGCCGTCGGGGCCGATCGAAAAGGTGCCGGAAAGCTCGGGGATATCGAGCAGCTCGATCTGGAGCGAATCGCCGGGGCCCAAGATGTAGCTGTCGTAGACGACTCGGGCGCGCTGGGGGCTGGCAGCGCTGGGCACTTGAGCGGCTGACTTGCCCTGGCCGATGGGGATGGCCTGGGGCGCCGCGGGGGCCGCAATTGCCGGCAAGATGCCACTGGGGTAAACCCCCAGGCAAAGCCCAGTGATGGCAAGTAGGGAAGCAACAGGCCGCAAACTTGCCAAAAAAAACTACGCAAATTTTATATTTTCATGTGGGCCGCTCCTGAGTGCGGCTTGGCAGTTCATGTACTGGAATGCACGCCTGGCATGGGCCCCCCTGCCCCTTGAGGAGCTCGACGCCATCGACCAGGGTTCTTCGCAGGTCTGATGGCCTTTCTGCTCGACACCCACGCCCTGCTCTGGTGGTTGGCCGAGCCGGAGCGTCTTTCTCCAGTCGTGCAAGCGACCCTGGCTGATGCGGGCCAGACAGTTTTCATCAGTGCTTCAGCTTGGGAAATCGCCACCAAGCTCCGCCTTGGTTGCTTTCCCACGGCGGAGATACTTCTGCAAGACGGTTGGTCGCTGATGGAGAGCCAGGGTTTTCAGCCGTTGCCGCTGAGCTGGAGCCATGGCTTGCGGGCTGGCAGTTACCCCATGCCCCACCGCGATCCCTTTGACCGCTTGCTCGCTGCCTAGGCCGAGCTCGAGCAGCTGATCTTGATCACCCTGGATCCCGCCTTAGCCCCCTTCCCCTGCCAAACCCTGTGGTGAAACCAGTGGCGAGGGCCATCATGGGTGGATGAACCGCTCGCTCGACTGGCTGCATCAAGCCCAGGCCGATCTGGCCCAGGCCCAGCTCAGTGCCGATGGGGGCCACCATGAATGGGCCTGTTTTGCCTGCCACCAGGCTGCTGAAAAAGCTCTCAAGGCCCTGCACCTGCATCTCGGCCAGCAGGTGTGGGGCCATGGCTTGGGGCGCTCGTTGCGGGATCTACCCCCCGAGGCCTCTGCCTCCCTTGCAGTGGCTGTGCCTGATCTCGAAGATCGGCTGCGCATCCTGGATGCCCTCTACATCCCCACGCGCTATCCCGATAGCCTCCCCGATGGGGCCCCAACAGATCACTTCGGCCGTTTGCAAAGCGCAGACGCTTTCAGTCATGCCCGTGCGCTCGTTGACGCAATCGCTGCTGCGTTGGCCCAGCCCTGAGCAGGTGCTCTTAGAAGTGGCTGCTTGGGCAACTGCCCAGCAAGCCCAAACCCCCTCGCTGCAACGGGTTGGCCTGTTTGGCAGCTACGGCCGTGGCACGGCCGGGGTGGGTAGCGATCTGGATCTTTTGCTCGTGGATGCTTCCGCTGAGGGCCCCCAACATCAGCGCCTGTTGCGATGGCCCTTGGAGAAGCTGCCCTTGAGTTGTGATGCCCTGGTGCTTACCCCCATGGAGCTGGAGGAGTTGCTCGCCAGCGGCAGCCGCATGGCCTTGGAGCTGCAGCGCGATCTGCGCTGGCTGCCCATGGAAGGGTCGCTCACGCCGCAGGCTCGGGGCAAAACGACCTCGGGATTCCGCCCCTTTGGGGCAGCCAATCCAAAACTTGTCACCAACGAGCCAATCGACCAGCTGCGTGATCATTGCCTTCTTGGATCGCGGGCATCTGATGCACAGGGCCGCCCGCCACTGGATGGAGCAGGAACTTGACCACGGCTGGGCCCCCGCCAGATCACCGATAGCTGCCTCCTGGCGCTTGCCGTTGCCCATGGCGGCAGGTTTGTGAGCCCAGCCAGGCCCATCTCACCATCATTGAACTTCCCAGCGGCCTGCCTGGTGGCTAGGCCATCAGCGATAGGCGGAATCGTGATCCGGGTGGAGCGATAGCAACCGCAGCCAGGGGCCATCGCGCCAGGCCACTGCTCGGCAACTGCGGCTGACTCTCAGGGAATAGAGCCGTTGTCCGTTGGGCCCCTGGCGGCTTTGGATCAGTTCCCAACGCAGGCCCTTGCTGCTTTGGAGTTGGTGCCAGGTCATGGCCTGGAGAAGGCGCATGGTCTTGAGAACAGCCCAAACCTCTTGTTTGCCAAGGGAGAGCAGGTTGGCTTGAAACTCCGGATTGTTGAGGTCGAGCTGAATCACCGGCTGCTGAGGTGAAGCTCGAGGGCGTCAAGATCAGTGGCCTCTGGAGGCTGATCCATGGCAGCCATGGCCCGATCAAGCTGCGCCGCCGCCTCGGGCTCATGCAGCCAAAGCTCAGAGTCGGGGATGGTCTGGGCCGTCTTGATCAGCCAGACACCGGGCTCTGGGCTGTTGACCAGAACGGTACGGCCCGCAAACTCCTTGCCCAGGGAGATCTGACCGCTTGCGCCAATGCGCTTGATGGCCTGGTTATTGACTTTCATGCGGGCGCTCTTTTCCTGCCATCATGCCAGCGTTAAGTGAGCCCATTCGACGTTCAGGACTGGGCTCTGGAAATCCGCCCTGATGGGGTGACCTTCGCCTCGTTTGGCCTCGGCCAGGCGATCACGCTGCTGAGGGATCAATCCCTTTTCAAAGAAAATGGCGTTTCAGTGAATAA
Organism: Cyanobium sp. NIES-981; assembly: GCA_945907085.1. Lineage (GTDB taxonomy): Bacteria > Cyanobacteriota > Cyanobacteriia > PCC-6307 > Cyanobiaceae > Cyanobium_A. Next base: position 26,641 of record CAMDSS010000001.1, read on the forward strand.
GGCTGAAGACTATTTAAGGTTTGCCTTCGAGGCCCCTGGTCGATGCGCACTATGATGCGCACATCGCTGCCTGGTTGTGATGCGCACCACCCTGGAGCTGCCGGATCCTCTGTTTGCGCGCCTGAAGGCCCGGGCTTCCACCGAGCGCCTCACTCTGAAGCAGTTGTTGCGCAGCTACGTGGAGCAGGGCCTCAACGCCACGCCCAGCGGCTCCGGCTCGAAACGTTCGGCACACACCCTGCCGCGCCTGGAGGGGCCCTTGGCCATCGAGGGCGAACACCTCAGCAACGCGGCACTGTTTGATCTGCTCGACGCGTGAGCACCACCGTTGACCTGCCGGATCTGAACGTGTGGCTGGCCCTGGCCTGCCCCGACCACAGCCATCACCGCCAGGCCTTGCACTACTGGGAGCAGCAGGCCGCTGAACAGGTGCTGTTCTGCACGGTCACCGCGCTTGGGTTGGTGCGGCTCGTGGGCCAGCCGAAGCTGATGGGCGCGGCGGTTAAAACGGCAGCAGAAGCATCCGCTTTGCTGGACGCGTTTTGCCAGCAGCCGGGGGTGAGTAAGGGTTCGGCCGATGAGCATGCAGGCTGGGAGGTGTTTCACCAGCTGCTGTGCAGCGGTGAGCTGCCGCCCCGTCTGTGCACCGATGCCTACCTGGCAGCCCTGGCGATCGCCAATGGCTGGCGCCTGGTGAGTTTCGATCGCGATTTCGAGCGGTTTGAAGGCTTGGAGCGGTTGGCGCTGCGAGGAGCACGGCCATGAGCCGTGAGCTAATGGCAGAAGACATCCGCTGGCAACAGCGCTTCAGCAACTACCGCAAAGCCCTGGAGCGCCTGGAGGATTTCCTGGAGCCTCCGGCGTTGAATGAACGCGAGCAGCAGGGGCTGATCAAGGCATTCGAATACACCTATGAACTGGCTTGGAACACCTTGCGCGATCTGCTGCGCAGCCAGGGTGATGCCTCCCTGCTGGGAGCGCGTGACACCCTGCGCGAAGCCTTCCGTCTGGGTCTGATCGAGCAGGGCGAAGCCTGGATGCTGATGCTTCAAGACCGCAATCTCACCAGCCACACCTACAACCGCGCCACGGCGGATGCCATTGCGGCCCAGATCATCGATTGCTACCTGCCCTGTTTTCAGCAGTTGCGCTGCAGGCTGGAGCAACGGGTTCAGGAGGAAGCACCATGAACATCCCAGCACAGGCGCAAGACCGGCTCCTGGCCGTGCTCACGGCACAGCCTCATGTGCAGCGCATCTGGCTGTTCGGCTCGCGGGCGATGGGGCGTGAGCAGCCAGGGTCTGATCTGGATCTCTGCCTGGAGGCCCCGCAGCTGGGCCACAGCGATCGTTTGCGGCTGCTGAACGCCGTGGATGATTTGTGCCTTCCCTGGCAGGTGGATCTGGTGCTGCGCCACGAGTTGCCCGCCGATCTGGAGGCCCATGTGCAGCGGGTGGGCCGCTGCCTCTGGACCCAGCCATGACGACCGCATCTTCGCGGCCGGCCACCGTGGCATGACGTGCTTTCGCTAGGTGTGAGTACTTGGTCGTTGGTGATCACGCCCCATAGCCGCCCCCAACTCGATCCGCCCCGAAAGCGAACGGCAAACCAGCCTCGGCTGGCGAGCACGGTGGCTGTTTTTCGTGATGGTCTTGCAAGGCCACCCAGCTTTCGGCGCTCCGGCCCACCACGCGCGACAGACGCAGGGCCATATCGGGTGTCAGGCGGCTTTGGCAGCTGATCAAGCGTTTCAGGGTGGAAGCAGAAACCTGCAGACGGCCAGCCTGGATGAGCTGAATGAGGCATCCGCTGCCGGCTGGGCCGGTTTGCCTGGAGCCGGCCCAAACCCATGAAGATCACGGCCGACACCAATGTGCTGGTGCGTGCTGTGCGAACTGGTGTGGGTGTTGCGGCGGGTGTATGGCTTCGCCGGGGCTGATTGCCTCAGCGCCATCGAAGCGCTGATGGCGAGCAAAACGGTTGTGGCGGATGGGGTGATCGCCTTGGGTGCTCGTCTGCCGGATGGGCTTGTGGCTGAGCTCGATGCGGCGGCTGCGCAGCTCAGTCGCTGCCGGGCCGACATCATTCGCCAGGCGATCGAGTACTACCTCGACGACATCGAGGATCTGCGTTGCGGTGTGGCTGCTCTGAAGGACCCTGCCGACCCAGTGCTCAATTGGGCTGAGGTGCGTGTAGCCGAAGGCTTCTCGCGAAGCGAATAGCCCTGCTCGCTGCGCATTAAGCGTTCTGTGGCCAAGGCCTTGGCCAGCCTGCCAAAGGTTGAGCGCGAACGCCTGGTGGAGGCCATCGAGCTGCTGTGTGACACGCCTGCAGCGGGCTCTGCTCTCAAGGGAGAGTTCGAGGTTTTGCGGCGTCTGCGCGTTGGCCGCTATCGCGTGGTGTACGAGTGGCAGCGCAGCGATCTGGTGATCCTGGTGGTGCGCCTTGGACACCGCCGGGAGGTGTACCGCTGATCGGCTTAGGCCCCAGCTCTGCCCCTCACTCAAACCTCCGCTTTTGATCTCTATGGCGGCGGGCTTCGCGGCGGGTGAATTCGCCCACGGTGGGGTTGGGCACGATCGGATCCACGTGGGCCACCTGGCCCCAGAGATCGCGGGGGGCTAGGCGCAGGCTGATTGCGCCATCGGGGGCTTTGGTGAGGTGATACCAGCGCTTTTGGCCGCAGCTGGCGCAGTAGAGCTCTTCCAGCCACTCGTTTGAGAGCACCAGCACCGGGTAGGCGTTGATCACCAACTTGGCCCTGCCGGCGGCCATGCCCCGGGTTACGAGCTCCTCACTGGTGAGCAGGTGCAGGTAGTACTTGCGGCCGTTGCCCAGCAGGGCCTGGTCTGGGTGCCTGGGGCAGGCCAGCTTTCGGCCGGTGGGCGTACGCCGGCGCCGCCCTGGCTTGGCGGCTTCCTGGATGGGTCCCTCGGGCGTGGGCGAAGCGGGCACAAACAAGTGTTTCAAGCCTTTCAATCCTGCCAGGGCTGGGCTTTGATATCCCTGGTTGGCGCCCAGTTGTTATGCAGAAACTGTAAAGTGATGCACGTTGCCACCCCCCCCATTTGCATAGGTATATGTGAGGCCGACTTGCTGCAAGGTGTGCGATTCTCTTAAGGTCTGATCGAGATGGTTGAGCCCAGCTCCTATCCGGCGGCCATAGGTTGGGATTGGTGTGCCTGAGCTGGGTTTTGGCCGCTGGGCGCTTGATCTGGCTCTTCCGATTTTTGCTTAGCGGTATAACCGTTGTTGCCCAACCATTTGAGCCCTAAGTCACCCCTAAAGAACCCACTTATCGGGCTTGATGCAGCTGTACTCGGCCGGCGGCTGTGTCTGCTGGGGTTCGACGCAGGTTTGATCGCCGCATCGTTTTGGGGCGCCTTGGCCCTGCGCCTCAATGGCGAAGTGGGCCCGCAGTTGGCCAACACCAGCTACCTGTTGCCGCTGGCTATTGCCATCGGCTTGCTCACGTTTCTTGGGAGCGGCTGGTATCGGGGCCTCACCCGCTATTCGGGCAGCCTGTCGCTCTATGGCTTTCCGCCCCGGGCCGCCCTGGTGGCCCTGGCGCTCCTGCTGGTGAGCACCTTGCACGGTGGGCCCCAACCGCCGCGTAGCTTATGGTTGCTGTTTTGGCTGCTGCTCAGCGCCTTGGTGATGGGCAGCCGAATCGTGCTGCGCGACCTGCTGCGCTTTGGCATGCAATGGTCCGGCCAGGGCCAGGGCCAGGGCCAGGGTGAAGGTGAAGGCAGAAAAACCCTGATCTATGGGGCAGGAGAAGCGGGGCTCAGGCTGCTGGAGAGCCTGCGCTTTGATCTGCGCTTTTCCATCGTGGGCCTACTGGATGATGCCCCCCAGCTCTGGGGCCGCAAGGTGCAGGGCCTGGCCATCCACAGGCCCGATCAACTGGAGGGGCTGATCACCAAGCAGCGCATCCGCCAAGTGCTGCTGGCCATGCCCTCCACGCCCCTTTCGCGGCGCAGCCAACTGGTGCGCCAGCTCAAGGCCATGGGCCTGGAGGTGATGGCAATGCCCTCATTAGCCCAGATCGCTTCAGGCGAAAGCTCCGTGAGTGAGCTGCGCCCCGTAGCGATCGAAGAGCTCCTGGGCCGCGAACCGTCTGAGCCGATCCACGAGCTGCTGCAAGCTGCGGTGCAAGGGGAAGCGGTGCTGGTAACGGGGGCGGGGGGATCGATTGGATCGGCCCTTTGCCGCCGGGTGCTCAGCCAGCGGCCCAAGGCCTTGGTGCTCTTGGAGCGCAATGAATTCGCCCTCTATGCCATCCACCAGGAGCTCCATGGCAAGGCCTGGGCAGAGGGCATCGAGCTGGTGCCAGTGCTGGCCGATGTGGCCGATCAGCCACGGATGGAGATGCTGCTGCGCCGCCATGGCATCACGGTGCTCCTGCATGCGGCGGCCTACAAGCATGTGCCCCTGGTGGAGGCCAACGTGTGCGCAGGCCTGGCCAACAACATCTTTGGCACCCGCTCTGCGCTTGATGCGGCCATCGCCTGCGGCCTGAAGCGCTTCACCTTGATTTCTACCGATAAGGCGGTGCGGCCCACCAACGTGATGGGGGCAAGTAAGCGGGTGTGTGAGCTGGTGGTGCAGGATGCGGCGGCCCGGGTGGCAGCACAAGGGAGCGGCCCGATTTGCTCAATGGTGCGCTTTGGCAATGTGCTGGGCTCATCGGGTTCGGTGGTACCCCTGTTTCGCGAGCAGATCGCGAGCGGGGGCCCGGTCACGGTGACCCATCCGGAGATCACCCGCTATTTCATGACCATTCCAGAAGCAGCCCAGCTGGTGCTGCAGGCCACGGGGATGGCCCAGGGGGGAGAGGTGTTTGTGCTGGATATGGGTGAGCCGGTGAAGTTGGTGGATCTAGCCCGCCAGATGGTGGAGCTCTCGGGCTGCACGGTGCGTGATAGCCAGAACCCGGATGGGGATATCGCGATCACCTTTGCTGGATTAAGGCCCGGTGAAAAGCTCTACGAAGAACTATTGCTTTGTGATACGGATCAGGCCACGGGGCACCCGTTGATTCGGCAGGCGCAGGAGAAGAGATTGGAAACCGATGAGCTTGCTGAATTGTTGGATCACTTAGAACAAGCCCTGTTTGATTGGGATCGGCAGGAAGCTGTGGGGATTTTGCAGAGGTTGGTCAAGGAGTACCAAGCCAGCTATGTCCCTGCTTATTCAGCAGCAGTTAGCCCTTGTGGCCCGAACCAGCGACCAGCTCAACAGACCAGCGGGCAAAGCGGTCTATGAACGACCAATCCCAATCCACCCGCACCCTCCTCCTGGGCATCTGGGGCCACCTCAGCCGCCGCCGCCGCATCCAGCTGGGACTGCTTTTGGTGGTGATGCTGGCAAGTGGTGGGGCGGAGTTGGTTTCGCTGGGGGCGGTGCTGCCGTTTCTAGCCGTGTTGAGCAACCCGCAGCAGCTCTGGCAGCAGCCCCTGATCCAGGGGCTGGCTCTTCGGGTGGGCTACGGCCAGCCTCAGCAGCTGGTGCTGCCGGCCACGACGGCCTTTGCCCTGGCGGCGGTTCTGGCGGCGCTGATCCGGCTGCTGAACCTGTGGCTGAACGGCCGGCTGGCGGCGGCTGTGGGATCCGATCTGAGCTGTGAGGCCTACCGGCGCACGCTAAATCAGCCGTACCAGGTGCATGTGCAGCGCAACAGCAGCACGTTGATCACAGCGATGACCAATCACATTGCGCTCACCGTGTTCGCTCTCAATGCGGTCCTGCTGATTGTCTCAGCGTTTGTGGTGGCGGTTGGCTTGCTGATCGGGCTGCTGCTGATCGATTGGCTGGTGGCCTTGTCCACTGCGGGGCTCTTTGGCATTGCCTATGGCCTTTTGGCGGCCATGTCGCGGCGCCAGCTTCAGCAGAACGGTGGACGGATTGCAGAAGCAGCCAATCAGCGGGTCAAGGCTCTTCAGGAAGGCCTGGGCGCCATTCGCGACGTGTTGCTGGAAGGCAGTCAGGCCACCTATCTGGAGCTCTATCGCCTAGCCGATCGCCCTCAGCGCTTGCTTGAGAGCAAAAACGTCTTTCTCTCCGTGTTTCCGCGCTATGCCCTCGAGGCCGTGGGCCTGGTAGCGATCGCGGTGCTGGGTGGGCTGCTGGTGCTGCAGCGGGGCAGTGGTGCCGCCGTGATCCCCCTGCTGGGTGCCTTAGCCCTGGGCGCCCAGCGGCTGCTGCCCGCTCTTCAGCAGATCTATTCCGGCTGGGCGAACTTGAACAGCTGGAGTGCCAGCCTCACCGCGGTGCTCGAACTGCTGGAGCAGCCCCTACCGCCACGGCAGGCTGTTGCCGAACCCCTTGCCCTGCAGCAGAGCCTTCGCCTGCAGGGCGTGCGCTTTAAATACGCTCCAGAGCTGCCGGAGGTGCTGCAGGGCCTGGATCTGGAGATCCTCCGCGGCGAGCGCATCGGCCTAATCGGTACCACGGGCAGCGGCAAGAGCACCTTGGTAGATGTTCTGATGGGCCTGCTGGTGCCCAGCGCCGGCCGGTTGCTGGTGGATGGGCTGGATCTGCACGACCCGGCCCATGCTGAGCGCCTGTCGAGTTGGCAGGCGGCAGTGGCCCATGTGCCCCAGGTTATCTATCTGGCCGATAGCTCGATTACCGAAAACATTGCCTTTGGTGTGCCAAGCCACTCGATCGATCTGGCACGGGTGAAGCAGGCCGCCGAGCAGGCCCAGATCGCCAGCTTCATTGAGAGCAGCCCAGAGGGCTATGCCAGTTTTGTGGGGGAACGGGGTATCCGGCTTAGCGGCGGGCAGCGCCAACGGATTGGAATCGCCCGTGCCCTCTACAAGAAAGCTCGGGTGATAGTGCTGGATGAAGCCACTAGTTCTCTGGATACCAGCACTGAGGAGGCCGTGATGGAGGCGGTGGAGGAGTTGAGCCGTAATCTCACGATGGTGATGATCGCCCACCGCTTGAGCACGTTACAGCGCTGCGATCGTGTGGTTCGGTTAAATAAAGGAGCCGTTGTGGCAAGTGGGCCGCCGAGCCTAATCCTGACATCAAACTGATTTGGCTCTTCATGAGATTTTAACCCGAACCGCTGACTTATTATGAAAGCCGTAATCCTGGCCGGGGGCCTCGGCACCCGCATTAGCGAAGAAACCAGCCTCAAACCCAAACCGATGGTGGAAATCGGCGGCAGGCCAATCCTCTGGCACATCCTCAAGATCTTCAGCGCCCACGGCATCAATGAGTTTGTGATCTGCTGTGGCTACAAGGGTTATGTGATCAAAGAGTATTTCGCCAACTACTTCCTGCACATGAGCGATGTGACCTTTCACATGCGCATGAACTCGATGGAGGTGCACCACAAGAAGGCGGAGCCCTGGGAAGTCACCCTGGTGGATACGGGCGAAGCCAGCATGACTGGCGGCCGTCTTAAACGTGTTCGGGATTACTTACGTGATGAGGCCTTCTGTTTCACTTACGGCGATGGTGTTGCGGATGTGGATATCACAGCTCTGATTGCTCACCACAAAACGCATGGCCGCCTGGGCACGGTCACGGCCGTGCAGCCGCCTGGACGCTTTGGGGCGATGCAGTTTGGCGAGCATGCGGCGGTTTCGGGATTCCAGGAAAAGCCCCAGGGCGATGGCGGCTGGATCAACGGCGGCTTCTTCGTGCTGGAGCCCGAGGTGATCGATCGCATCGAAGGCGATGGCACCATCTGGGAGCAGGATCCGCTGCGCAGCCTTGCGGCTGATGGTCAGCTCACGGCCTATCACCACACGGGCTTCTGGCAGCCGATGGATACCCTACGCGATCGCGTGCACCTGGAGGAGCTCTGGGCCGAGGCCAAGGCGCCCTGGAAGGTGTGGTGATGTTGGACGCCGCATTCTGGGCTGGCCGGCGGGTGCTGCTCACCGGCCACACCGGCTTCAAGGGCAGCTGGCTGCTGCTCTGGCTGCAGCAGCTGGGAGCGCAGGTGTGGACCTACGCCCTGGAGCCCGAACCGGAACCCAACCTCTTCCGTCAGCTGGCCCAGGCTCGGCCCGCCGGGGACGGCTGGCAGCACCAGATCGGTGATCTGGCCGATCTCGAAGCCCTCAAAGCCCTGGTGCTAAAGGCACAACCGGAGTTGGTGCTGCATCTGGCCGCCCAGCCCCTGGTGCGGCGCAGCTACGAAGATCCGCTCGGCACCTGGGCCACCAATTTGATGGGCTCATTGCATCTTCTAGAGGCCCTGAAGACCCTGGCCCATCCCTGTGCGGTGGTGATGGTGACGACGGACAAGGTCTACGAAAACCGTGAGTGGGCCTATGGCTACCGCGAGCCCGATCGCCTCGGCGGTCACGACCCCTACAGCGCCAGCAAGGCCGGCGCGGAGATCGCCATCGCCAGCTGGCGCTCCAGCTTCTGCGGCCAGGGCGTCCATCAAACGCCCTACCTGCGCATCGCCACCGCCCGGGCCGGCAATGTGATCGGCGGGGGCGACTGGGCGGCGGATCGGATCGTGCCGGATGCCATCCGCTCACTGGCCCGGGGCGAGCCGATCCCCGTGCGCAATCCAGCGGCCACCCGCCCCTGGCAGCACGTGATCGAACCGCTGGCGGGCTATCTGCGGTTGGCCGAGGCCCTGGCCCAGGGGGCCACGCCTCCTTGCGAGGCCTCAACTTCGGCCCCTGCCTGGCCAGCAATCGCCCCGTTGGTGAACTGGTGGCCACGATCCTGGAGCACTGGCCCGGGGAGTGGCTGGATCAAAGCGACCCAACCGCTCCGCACGAGGCGAATCTGCTGCATCTGCAGATCGACAAGGCCCATCACCAGCTGGGCTGGCAACCCCGCTGGGATTACGCCATCACGATCGAGCGAACTGTGGCTTGGTATCAGGCCCATCACCGGGGCACACCTGCGCTGGAGTGCTGCCTGGCCGATTTAAACGCCTACACCTCACACCTCTCCCTCACCCCATGAGTGATCCCCAGGCCCTGAAGCAGGAAATCCTGCGCCTCACCCGCGAGTATTCCCGCCAGGTGCATGGCAACTTCCGCCCGGCAGCGGATCCTGAGCGCCAACCCTGGCAGCCGGGAACCACCATCCCCTATGCGGGCCGGGTGTTCACGGAAGAGGAGGTGGAGGCGGCCGTGGGCAGCACGCTGGATTTCTGGCTCACCCTGGGTACAGAGGGTGAGGCCTTCCAGAAGGAGCTGGCGGCATTTCTGGGGGTGCGCCATTCGCTGCTGGTGAATTCCGGCTCCAGCGCCAATCTGGTGGCGATCTCAGCGCTCACCTCCGCCAAGCTGCCCGAGGCGCGCCGGATCAAGCCTGGTGATGAGGTCATCACGGTGGCGGCGGGCTTCCCCACCACCGTGGCGCCGATTGTGCAGGTGGGTGCGGTGCCGGTGTTCATCGATGCCGATCCGATCACGGGCAATGCCCGCTGCGATCAGCTGGAAGCGGCCTACAGCGCTGGCAAAACAAAGGCCGTGATGATGGCCCATGCCCTGGGCAATCCCTTCGATCTGGCCGTCACCCTGGCCTTCTGCCAGAAGTACGACCTCTGGCTGGTGGAGGACAACTGCGATGCCCTCGGCTGCAGCTACTCCATGCCGCGGGAGCTGGCCGAGAGCCTGGGCTTCAGTGAAAACAGCCCTGGCCTCGATGAGGGCCCTGATCGGGTGATCCGCTGGACCGGCACCTGGGGTGACATCAGCACCCAGAGCTTCTACCCGCCCCATCACCTCACCATGGGCGAGGGCGGTGCCGTGAACATTGTGCGCGATCAAAAGCTCAAGGTGATCGCCGAAAGCTTCCGCGACTGGGGGCGCGACTGCTGGTGCCCCAGCGGCATCGACAACACCTGCAATAAACGCTTCGGCTGGCAGCTGGGAGAGCTGCCAGAGGGGTACGACCACAAGTACACCTACAGCCATCTGGGTTTCAATCTCAAGCCCCTGGATCCGCAGGCGGCGATCGGCCGGGTGCAGCTGCGGCGGCTGCCCGAGTTTATCGAGGCCCGCAAGCTGAACTGGGAGACGTTGCGTCGGGGCCTGGCGGCTCATGAGGATGTGCTCGAATTCGCTCTGCCCACCCATGCCACCGCCTGGGATCCGGAGCAGGGCTTCAGCTGGGATGCCAGCGGGTGCCGCACGGATTGCTCCTGGTTTGGCTTCAAGATTGCGGTGAAGCCAACTGCGGTTTTCAGCCGTACGGAGCTGGCTCAGGAGTTGGACCGCAACCAGATTGGTAACCGCATGCTGTTCGGCGGTAACCTCGTGCGGCAGCCGGCCTTTGTGCAACTCAAGCAGGATCGTCCTGAGGCCTTGCGGGTGGTGGGGGATCTGGCTGATTCAGATCAGATCATGACCAACACTTTGTTTCTGGGCACCTATCCAGGGCTTACGGCTGAGATGCTTCAGGCGGAGATCGGGGTGATCCAGGCCTTTGCCGGAGGCTAGCGCCATGACTGATCTAATTATACGCTCCCAGCCTATCCCGGGGGTGTACGTTCTCGATTGCCCCCATTTTCGCGATCATCGCGGTGATTTCACCAAGCTGTTTCATGCCGAGGCCTTGCTGGCTCAGGGCATTGTCTTCACCCCTGCGGAATCGTTCCTCACCCGATCTAATGCTGGTGTGCTGCGCGGTATGCATTTTCAGGTTGACGAAGCTGCGCATGACAAACTCGTGACCTGCATCAAGGGCCGAGTGCTGGATGTGGTGGTGGACGTACGCCCCGACAGCCCCCATTTCAACCAGCCGT
>CAMDSS010000002.1 GCA_945907085.1 Cyanobium sp. NIES-981
CAGCTGGCCACGCCATCATGCGCCATGCCTGCGGTATTGGTGGCATGGCCTTGGAGTCTCGGGCCCTCAGCACGTGGCATGGCACGGCTTTGGTGGTGGGAACCGGTGGGATCGGCTCTGCCTTGCTCGAGGCGTTGGTGCAGCGGGCCCCTGATTTGGAATTGCTGGGGGCCTCCCGCCAGCGGCCGCCCGCTTGGGAAGACGGCGGCTTGGCCGATACGGCCTTCATGGCGGTGGATCTAACCAAGCCATCCAGCCTTGATGGGTTACAGCGGCGGCTAGCGGCCCTTCCCCCCCTGCGCTTGGTCATCAACACCGCTGGAGTTCTGCATGGCCCCGATCTCCAGCCTGAGAAGCGCCTGAGCCAGGTCAACCAGGCCAGTCTGGCCACGAGTTTTGGCCTGAATGCCTTCGGGTCCATCCTGTTGGCCCAGGCCGTCGAACCGCTCTTGCCGAAGGACCAGCCCTTCCATTTCGCCAGTCTTTCGGCCCGGGTGGGCAGCATCGGCGACAACAGCCTGGGGGGCTGGTACAGCTACCGGGCCAGCAAGGCCGCCCAGAACCAGCTGCTCCGCACCCTGGCCATCGAATGGAAGCGACGGCTCCCTTTGGGTTGCGTGAGCTTGCTGCACCCAGGCACAACGGCTACGGAGCTATCCCGGCCTTTTCAGGCCGGTGTCGCCCCGGGCCACTTGTTTTCCCCGGCAAGGTCAGCGAACCACCTGTTGGATGTGTTGGAAGGCCTGGGCGAAGACCAAAGCGGCCATTTTTGGGCCTGGGATGGTTTGGCGATTCCCTGGTGAGGGCTAGGCGGCGTTTTGCTGCAGAACCTCCAGGGGAATGATCTCGAGGGTGGTGGATTCGGTGGCCTCCAGCCGCACGGGCGGCGCCATGCCGTCCTGGTAGGCCTCAAGCCAACGGGGCGCACAGACGCACCAGTGGTCCCCGGGCTTCAGCCCGGGGAAGCCGTAGCCAGGGGCGGGGGTGCTGAGATCGTTGCCCTGGGCCTTGCTGTAGCTGAGGAAGGCCTCGTTCACCACGCAGCAGACGCTGTGGCGGCCCTGGTCGGCGGCATCGGTGCGGCAGCTTCCGTCTCGAAACCAGCCGGTCATCGGCTCGCAACTGCAGATCTCCAGGGCCGCGCCGAGGACGTTGAGGGGTGTTTCTGGGTTAGTGGATGTCATCGAAGCAGGAATAGGGGCCGAACCCCAGTGGGGAGAATGGGTTTGGCTGCAGGATGAGCTGGATATTGACACGATTTGGGTCCGATCCAGCAAACAAAGTGCGACCCAGAGGTTGACGGAATCCGGGGGGGAGGCGTTAAAGGTCGTTGAGAGCGCTTCAACTGTTTTTCAGCGCGGCCCCCTTCATGAGCTGGGAATTCACCGAGGATGCGGCCTTTATGGCCCTCTGCGACGCCTACAAGGAAAGCGGTGAACCCTCCGCCATGGAATTCCTTGCCCACGGTGAGGGCGCCTTCCACTTCCAGGAGCTCACCCAAAATGCTGCCGGAGAGGGCATTGACCTCAGCGACTCATCCGACCTCCAGGAGTTCCAACAGGACGTGATCGACTCCCTCGAAGCGATGTGCGACTGAGGACTTGGCGACTGACCCTCCTCGGCCCAATTACCCGTAGAAGAAGGCAATCTCCTTGGCTTTCAGGCCGTCCCAGCCTGCTGCTTGGAGGCGGGAGTCGAGGGTGGTTTGGTCGAAATGCTTGGAACCGGTTTTGACAATCCGGTTGCGCATCGACTTTTTGACACCGCTTCTGGCCCGCTTGCTTTCCAGCTCCATCACTTCCGTGTAGAGCGCAACCATCTCTGCGGGGATCGGAGTGCCATCGAGGTCAATGCCTGAGGCGATGGCGTCATCAACGCCACCAGGTCCTGCAATGGCCATGTCCGAGCTTCGAGGGATGCCTGAGGCTAGGAGGTGGGGCAGGTAGCCCCTCAGGCCGAGAAATAGCGCGCCTTGCTGTGCATGGCCACCAGGGCCGTGGTGCTCTGCTCCGGGGCGAGCTGATCGCTTTCATCCATGGAGAGACCAATCCGCCCTGCCCCCAGCCAATCCAACTGCTGCCTGGAATCGGCCACGTTGGGACAGGCCGGGTAGCCAAAGGAGTAACGGCTACCGCGATAGCGCTGGGCCAGCACGTCGCGTAGGGCAGCCGGTTCTTCGGCGGCAAAGCCGAGTTCGCGCCGGATGCGCGCATGCACCCATTCCGCCAGGGCCTCGGCCATTTGGACGGCCAGGCCATGGAAATAGAGGTAGTCGGTGTACTTGTCTGCTTTGAACAGATCCTGGGCAAACTGGCTGGCCTTCTCGCCCATGGTGACGGCCTGCATCGGCAGGACGTCCGTGGGGGACAGGTCGCCTTGGGGGCCTTCGATGCAGTCGCGATAGAAATCGGCGATGCAGTAACGGTTCCCCGCCCGTTGCCGGGGCAATTCAAACCGTCCCAGGATGGCTTTGTTTGGCTCGAGCTTGATGGCTGGATCTAAAACAACAGCTGGGTCAAAGACAACAGACGGGTCAAAGACAACAGCCGCATTGCCCTGGCGCCCGCAGGGGAAGTAGCCATAGGCCACGCGAGGAGTGAGCAGGCCTTCTTCCAGGCAGCGCCGTTTCCACTGCTGGAGCACGGGTTCAGCCTTCGCGATCAGGAGATCGTCGTAATCCTGGCGGCTTTGGCCCTGGGCCTTTCTGATTTGCCATTGCCCGGCAAAGAGGGCATTGCGATCAAGGTAATCGAATACCTCCTCCAGATCGATCTCGGCTTCGTTGAGCACCTGGCTGCCCCAAAAGGGCGGGACCAGGGCTGGCTCCTCCGCCACCGCCTCCGAACGCTGGTCGCTGATCACAATCTCAGCGACTGGTCCTGCGGTAATTGGAGCGGAATCTGAGGAAGGTGAATCTTCCGCTTCTGGAGTTTGAGGGCTGTCTTCGGATGGTTCGGGCTTTAAGCCCAGGCCCTCAGGGATGGCACCCAGGAATCCTTGGTTGTTATCCCATTCGCCGGTGCCCTTGGCCTCCATCAAGGCATCCATGAAACGCAGATCCGCGAAGGCATCACGGCCATAGATCACCTGGCCTTGATAGGCCGAACGGCAATCCCCATGCACAAATCGTGGTGTGAGAGCCGCGCCGCCGAGGATCACCGGCACGGAGATTCCTGCGGTATTAAAGGCCTGAAGATTGTCCTTCATGAAAGCCGTGGATTTCACCAGCAAGCCACTCATGGCAATGCAATCGGCCTGATGCTTTTGCTGGGCTTCGATGATGGCATCACAGCTCTGTTTGATGCCCAGATTGACCACCTCATAGCCATTGTTGGTGAGGATGATGTCCACCAAGTTCTTGCCAATATCGTGTACATCTCCTTTGACGGTGGCAATCAGGAACTTACCCTTGCTGGAACTTTGGCCATCGATTTTCTCCAAGTGCGGCTCCAATTGGGCGACCGCCGCCTTCATGGTTTCCGCGCTCTGCAGCACAAAGGGTAGTTGCATTTGCCCCGATCCAAACAATTCACCAACAACTTTCATGCCGTCAAGCAGGAATGTGTTGATGATCTGGAGGGCCCCATAGCGCTCCAGGGCCTCATTCAGGGCCAATTCAAGGCCGATTCGCTCGCCATCGATAATGTGCTGCTTCAGCCGCTCTTCGACGGGTAAATCTGCCAGGGAGGGCCCAGAGGCCCGGGCCTCCTTAGCGCTCACCCCTTCAAATAAGGTGGTGAGTTCTGTTAGGGGATCATAGGTACAAATAGCCCCTTCTTTACCGGATCCATCGCCATCAAATCGACGCCTGTCGTAAATCAGATCCCGACAGACCTTTTGGTGCTCCTCACTGATCTTGGCCAAGGGCAGAATTTTGGCCGGGCTGACAATCGCTGCATCCATACCTGCGGTGCAGCAGTCGTGGAGGAAGACGGAATTCAGCACAATTCTGGCGGCCGCTGATAGGCCAAAGCTCACATTGCTAACCCCTAGAACCACATGGACCCCTGGTAGGTCCTGGCGAATTCTGCGGATCGCTTCTACGGTTGCCGCTGCATTGAGTCGATCTTCCTCAATACCCGTGGAGATCGGTAGGGCGAGGGGGTCGTAGAAGATTTCGTGGGCTGGTATCCCAAACTCAACGGCATCCCGATAGGCCCTTTGGGCAATGGCGAATTTGCGCTCCGCACTTCTCGCCATCCCCTCTTCATCAATGGTTCCCACAACCACCCCGGCGCCGTAGGCCTTAGCCAGCTCCAGAACCTTGAAGAAGCGTTCATCACCATCTTCGTAGTTGGTGGAATTCAGGATGCACTTTCCGCCAGCCACCTTGAGGCCAGCCTCCATTTTTTGCCACTCGGTGGAGTCGAGCATGAGGGGCAAGTTCACATTGGTGACGAGCCGGCTCACCAGGGCACGCATGTCGGCTTCGCCATCACGGCCGACGTAGTCGACGTTGACATCGAGAACGTGGGCATTTTCTTTGACCTGGCCCCTGGCTACGGCGACCAGGCCATCCCAATCCTCATCATTGAGCAGCTCCCTTACTTTTTTGGAGCCACTGGCATTCAGCCGTTCCCCAATGATCAAAAAGGAGTTGTCCTGGTGGTAGGGGGTGGTGCCGTAGATCGAAGCTGCGGCTGGTTCCAGCTGCAGCAAAGGCCGGGCCAGCTGCTTCTCTGGAGTCCGCACCTGGCGGGCTGCGGGCTTCAGCTCTTTTGAGAGGTCCGCGAGAGCAGCAATGTGGGCGGGTGTGGTCCCACAGCAGCCACCAATCACCTGAACCCCCAGGTCTTCGATGAAATGCATGAGCTGCATCTTCATCTCCGTTGGTGTCAGCCGGTAATGGGCAACGCCGCCAATATTTTCGGGAAGGCCCGCATTGGGAATGCAGCTGATCACAAAAGGGCTTTGCTCACTGAGATAGCGAACGTGCTCTTTCATTTGCTCGGGGCCCGTGGCGCAGTTCAGCCCGAGAACATCAATCGGGAAGGGCTCGAGAATGGCTACCACAGCGGCAATATCCGATCCAACCAACATGGTGCCGGTGGCTTCCATGGTCACGCTGACCATGAGTGGTCTGCGTTGGCCTGTCTTGCTGAAGGCAGCTTCGATTCCCTGCAGGGCGGCCTTGATTTGGAGAACGTCCTGGCATGTTTCAACAATGAACAGATCCACATCGCCGGCGATCAGTCCCTCGGCCTGTTCGGCGAAGGAGGCCTTCATCTCATCGAAATCGATGTGGCCCAGGGTGGGCAGCTTGGTAGTGGGCCCCATGGACCCGGCCACAAAACGGGGTTTCTCAGCCGTGCTGAACTCCGCTGCTACCTCCCGGGCCAGTTCCGCTGCCCGCTTGTTGATCGCAAAGGCCTGGCTCTCCAGCTCGTATTCGGCCAGCACGATGGAGGCCGCCCCAAACGTGTCGGTCTCAATCACATCGCAGCCAGCCTCTAGGAACTGGCGGTGCACCGCCTGCACCGCATCGGGGCGGGTAAACACCAGGTTTTCGTTGCAACCCTCCAGGGCTGCTCCGCCGAAATCTTCAGCACTGAGGTCCATCTCCTGGAGCGATGTTCCCGTCGCTCCGTCAAAAACCAGGATTGGCCTTTCTAGGCTATGGAGTCGCTCAAGAAAGCCGATGCGCGAGGTTCTCTCTGGGCTTACTGACCTGGAGTCAGGCATTAATCCTGGAGCTTTCATTAGTCCTGAAGTCTGACGCGGGTGACCCAGTGGTCGTAGGCCGGATCCCGCCCCTCGGTGATTGCCGTCAGTCGCTCACGGATGGCATCCATGATGGGGCGCTTTGTGGCTAGGTCGGTCGTTTCAATGCGACGCACGGGGGTCACCTTCGCGGCCGTGCCGCTGAGGAACACTTCATCGGCTATGAACAGCTCCGTTTTATCGACCGGGCGCTCCAGGGTGGGGATTCCCATGGCCTTGGCGAGTTCCAGCACGCTGGCGCGGGTGATCCCTTCGAGGATGTCTTGATCGACACCTGGAGTGATCAGTACACCATCTCGCACCATAAACAAATTCATGCCGCTGGCCTCACTGACCTTGCCGCGGCTGTTGAGGAGTAGGGCCTCATCGAAGCCACTTTTCACCGCTTCTGTTTTAGCGAGGGAACTGGTGATGTATGCACCACTAATTTTTCCCCGCAGGGGCAAGGAACGGTCCTCCTGGCGGCACCAGGAACTAATCCGGCAGCTCACTCCCTCCGGTGAGAGGTAGTCCCCGAGTTCGAGCCCATAAATGAGGAAGTCGGTCTCGATGTTGTGCAGGCGGGGCGCAATGCCGAGATCACTGGTATAGACAAAGGGCCGCAGGTAGACCGGACAGTTTGGTTTGTTGGTCCGCAAGAACGTGGTGATCGCACTGAGAATCGTCTCCTCGCCCAACTCGGTCAGCAGGAGCTTGGCACTCTGAGAAAGGCGGCGGGCATGGCGATCAGCCCGAAACAGGAGGATTTCGTGGGGATCGGCGGGATTGGGTAGGGCCCGCATGCCACCAAAGGCACCTGTGCCGTAGTGGAGGGCATGGGTCGCGACCGAGATCGTGGCTTCGGCAAACGGCACACACTTGCCACCAAACCAGGCGTAGGGAAGGAATTGGTGCATGGTGGCGTTTCCGATGCCCCGATCTTCTCACTGCAGCAAGCAGGATGGGTTGATGCATCGATTGGCAGCGGTTCCAGGGGCCTCAGGTGACGCCAATGCGGGGGTGTTTGTGGAGCAACCTGCCGCTCCCGTTTTGCTGCTCAGCAGTGCTGATACCGATCTGGTGGCGATCGATCGGCTCTTGGACTGCCAACCAGATCTCCTGGGCCAGTCCCTGCGGGGCCTGAATTTGGCTGTTCTTGGCCACCCGGCGATCATTGACCACTACATCGCCACCACGGTTGCTTCAGCACGGTTGGTTGTGGTGCGGTTGCTCGGCGGCCGGGGCCATTGGAGTTATGGGCTCGAGCAACTGCGGCACTGGGCTTCTGGGGATCCAGGCCGCCAGCTGTTGGTGCTTGCCGGTACGGCCAGTGAGGACCTTGCCCTCGCCGAACTCGGTACCGTGCCGCCGCCCCTCACCCTGGCGCTGGCGGAGTGCTTCAGGCAGGGCGGGCCCGACAACCTCGCCTTGGCCTTGGGTTGTTTTCGAGCCCTGGTTGAAGGGGAAATTCCTGAGCCGCCTGGGGTGATTCCCTTGGGGGATCCCCTGCCCCACGACTGGCGCGACGAGGGCGGTCCGCGGGTTGGGGTGATCGTCTATCGGGCCCTGCTCCAGGCCGGGGACACCGCCCTGATGGAAGCCATCCTCGCGGCCCTTCGCGATCGGGGCCTTTGTCCCCGGGCCCTTTGGGTCAGTGGGCTGCGCGATCAGGCCGTGCAGCGGGGGGTGGCTGATCTGCTCCAGCGTGAGAACGTCCAGGCCGTGTTGTGCACCACCTCCTTTGCCTCCGTTCAGTTTGAAGACGCTGGATTAGGAGCTCCCCTGTGGGACCAACTCGGCGTGCCCGTCTTCCAGTTGCTCTGCAGCAGTCAGCCCCGGGAGCAATGGCGCTCCAGCAGCATCGGATTGGGTCCGACGGACCTTGGCCTGCAGGTGGCCCTGCCCGAATTGGATGGCCGCCTGACGACCCGAATTGGTGCGTTCAAAGAAACCAGGTATTCCAGTGATCGCCTGGCATCGGCCCTGGCCCGCTATGAGCCTGATGGGGAGCGGATTGGCTGGGTGTGCCAGTTGGTGGCCCATTGGATTGATCTCCGCCAAACCCCAGTTCAGGAGCGGAGAGTGGCCCTGGTGTTGGCCAATTACCCCACCCGCAACAGTCGTTTGGCGAATGGGGTGGGTCTCGATACCCCAGCGTCTACGGCCCTGATGCTGGGCTGGATGCAGGCCACTGGCTATGGCCTGGGATCAGGGCCTTTACCCGCCAATGGTGATGCCTTGATCGGGGCCCTCATGGACGGCCTCACCAACGATCCAGAAAGCGGCCACCACCCCCCCCTTGATCACCTGGCCCTGGACACCTATCTGGATTGGTACGCCAGCTTGCCGATCGAAGGCCGCGAAACCCTGGAAAGGGTTTGGGGTCAGCCCAGCGCTGATGGCGGGTTGGTGCCCATGGCCGATGGCAGCCCAGGCTTCCCGATCCGGGGCCTGGGTTTTGGCCATGTCACGGTCTTGATCCAGCCGGAGCGGGGCTACGACAGGGACCCCTCCTTGAGCTATCACAGCCCCGACCTACCTCCCACCCACGCCTATCTGGCCCAATACCTGTGGTTGCGCCGATCGTTTGGCGCCCAGGTTGTGGTGCATGTGGGCAAGCACGGCAACCTCGAATGGCTGCCGGGTAAGGCCCTAGGCCTCTCGAGCCAATGTTTTCCCGAATGGGCCCTTGGCCCCCTGCCCCACCTCTATCCCTTCATCGTGAATGATCCCGGTGAGGGCTCCCAGGCCAAACGGCGTGCCCAGGCCGTGATCATCGATCACCTCACCCCTCCCTTGGGCCGCGCAGGGCTCCATGGGAATCTCCAGCAGCTCGAGGCCCTGCTTGACGAGTATTGGGAGGCCAGCCAATTCGGCAGTGAACGGGCCCAGACCCTCAGGCTGGAGCTGGAGAGCAAACTCAGTACCCTGGATCTCCCAGACCTCAATGGCACCAGCCTGGATCAGCGCCTGGACGCCGCCGATGGCTACCTCTGCGAACTCAAGGAAGCCCAAATACGGCTAGGTCTCCACACCTTTGGCACCCTGCCTGAACCAGCAAAGGCTTCTGAGTTGTTGCTCTGCCTTGCCAGGGCCCCCCAAGCCGGATTGCCAGGCATCACCCAAGCCTTGGCCCAGGCCTTGGATCTGGGGTTTGACCCCTGGTGCGATCCCGACGACCTCGAACTCTCCAGTGCCGATTGCCAGGTGCTGGGCATTCGATTTGGCAAGGCGGCGCTCCGTTACGTGGGGGATGGGGTGGCCCTGCTTGAAGAGCTAGCTCTCGAGCTATGCGCTGGGGTTCTCGCCAAGCCGGAAACGGTCCAGCCCGAGCCCCTGCTCCAACCACTGCCCCAACCCCTTGGCAGTGCGCCGACACCCCCAGCTTTAGCGGCGGTGCTCGTGCACTTGCAAACAAACCTGGTGCCCAGGTTTTTGGCCTGCGGCACTGCAGAGCGGGCAGCTTTTCTGGCAGGGCTCAATGGCCAACGCATTGCGGCCGGACCCTCCGGTGCCCCCACCCGGGGGCGGCCCGATTTATTGCCCACGGGCCGCAATTTTTACAGTGTGGATCTGCGGGGTTTGCCGACCGAAGCGGCCTGGGATCTCGGCCGGCGCAGCGCGGAACTACTCCTGGAGAGCCACCTGCAGCAGGAGGGTGAACACCTGCAAACCCTGGCCCTCTCGGTGTGGGGTACCGCCACCATGCGCAATGGCGGCGAGGACATCGCCCAGGCCCTAGCCCTTTTGGGGGTTCGTCCCGTGTGGGATGGTCCCACCCGCCGCATGGTGGACCTGGAGGTCATCCCGCTCACGCTGCTCGGCAGACCCCGGGTGGATGTGACCCTACGGATCTCTGGATTATTTCGGGATGCCTTTCCCCAACTGGTGGGTTGGATGAACCAGGCCACCGATTCGGTGGCAGGCCTGGATGAACCGGCCGAAGCCAATCCCCTGGCAGCGGCCGCCCGGGAGGATGGCCATAACGCCCGCGTTTACGGATCGGCACCGGGGGCCTATGGCGCTGGCCTCCAGGGCTTGATCGACAGCGGCCAGTGGGAGAGCCGCGGCGACCTGGCGGAAGCCTTTTTGAACTGGAGCAGTTGGCGCTACAGCAACCAGGGCCCGAGCCAGGGCTCCTCTGGCCTCGGAGGGGCCATTGAGGCTGGGGCCGATCGCCTGGGGCTTGAAACCAGGTTGCGCCAGGTGCAGGTGGTGCTGCACAACCAGGACAACCGGGAACATGACCTGCTCGATTCCGACGACTACTACCAGTTCCAGGGGGGCCTGAGTGCGGCAGCAGAAAGCCTGCAGGGCCAAGCCCCTGCCCTCTGGTTTGGCGACCATTCCCGCCACGGCCGGCCCAAGGTGCATCGGCTTGAGCGGGAATTCGACAAGGTGTTGCGTAGCCGGGTTCTTAACCCCCGCTGGATCAGTGCCATGCAAGAGCACGGCTACAAGGGGGGATTCGAGATGGCCGCCAGCCTGGATTATTTGTTTGCCTACGACGCCAGCACCGGCCGCGTGCCGGATTGGGGCTACGGGGCCATCTGTGACCAGTGGTTGCGCGATCCCCAGGTGCGCGGCTTCCTCGAGCGGGCCAATCCCTGGGCGCTCAGGGACATGGGCGAAAGGCTTCTGGAGGCCCACAACCGGGGGCTCTGGGAGGGGGCACAAAAAAACCAGTTAGCGGAACTACACCAACTGGTCTTGGAATCAGAAAGCCTGATTGAAAAGCGCTGAGCTTCAGAGTTCAGCGCAGTTGCTGGTGTTTAACCGTTCAGCTCCTTCGCCATCTGTTTAAAGGGATCAATCGCCCCAGGCTTGGCGCTGGAGGTCTGGGTGATTTGGGGTTGGCTGGCCTTCTCGGCGGCAACGGCCTCCTGTTCCAGCTTGATCACGGCAGGCCCGCCGGTCACATTGACTCCCACGGCACTGCCTTTCATGCGCTGATCCAATTCAGCCGCCGACATGGTCTGGGCGAAGGTCTTCTTGACCGGCTTGGGCACACCCCCGGTGAGGTCGATCGACGTCTCAACGATTTCGGTGCCCGGCATGCCCTCGGAGAGCTTTTCGATGGAAGCCTCCATGGACGCCACTTCGGCCACCATTTCCTTGTTGCCCGGGTTGTCGACGGTGCCAGGGAAGGTGCGGCGGATCGTATTGGAGCGCCGCATGAAGTCCACGTTCCCCATGCTGCCGGACGAATCAGCATCCAGGAAGAAGCTTTCAGCCTCCTTCTTGGGTTTTTTGGTTCTCGGAGCGGGGGCTTCAGCACCGGCGCTGGAACCACCCTTCAAGAAGCGATCTAACAGACCCATCGACAGGCAAGGGAAAGCGTGGGTAAACCCTAGCGGCCATCCAGGACCAGACCATGGGTATCGGTGCCACAACTCATTAAAAGGCCACGATTGTTGAGGTCCTCCGCAATGGCCTCGCAGATGTGGGGCGTGGGCTGCCACCTGGTTTGCATTTGGTAGTCGTACCAAGCTTCGGCACCGTCAAAACCCAGTTGATCAGCGGCCTCAAGCAAGTCCTGAAAGGGCAAGCGGTAGCGGGCCGGGTGGGCCAACAGGGCCAAGCCCCCAGCCGCCCAGATCGCTTCCAGTACCGCTTCCGCCCGCAATCCCTTACCCACCAAGGCCGCTCCCTGCAGATAGGGATCAAGGCTGGGATGGCCGTAGGTGTAACCAAGGGCCAGAACATGGACCAAACAGCCCTTCAGCAGGCAGCTGATCTCCACCCCAGGCCAAAGGTTGGGGGTTGTCTCACCGGCGCGATGGCGCCCTTCAAAGACGGCTTGCACCGCCGCATACGCCAAGTTGGAGTGGTGATCGGTGATGGCGATCTCCTCCAAACCCATGGCGAGGGCCTGGTGGGCCAGCTCCTCGGGGCGCAGGCTTCCATCGCTGCAATGGGTGTGGCAATGGAAGTTGAACTGCCCGGGACAGCTCCCAGGCCCCACGGTCCTCAGGACGGCGGCGAGGGGATGGTGCCGGTGGCGATCGCTCCGGGATCGGCTCTGGGGGGTGGCCAACGGGTTAGGAGCCACTGGTTGAGGACCCAGCAGCGAGGCGTTCAGCCCGCAGCCGTCGCCAACGGGCATAAAACTGAATCGAGCCCGCCATGAACACCACCAAGGCAGCAATCAACCAGGTGGCAGCGCTGGTGGGGAATTGGTTTTTGAACACTGCCAGCATCACCACAATCACCAACAACAGGGTCGGCAATTCGTTGAAGGCCCGGAGTTGCTTTGGACTCCATTGGCAGCTGCCCTGGTGGAGTTGGCCCATCAAGCGGTAACAAAACCAGTGGTAAATAAGTAGGGCAGCCACAAACCCCAACTTCACCTGAAGCCAGCCCTGGTGGATCCAGGCCGGCTGAACGCTTAGCAATCCCGCCGCCATCGCAAGGGCAACCACCATCCCGGGGGTTGTGATGATGTTGGCGAGGCGTCGTTCCATCAGCCCGTATTGCGCCTGGAAAGGCACCTTCAGCGCCCCATCAAGCTCTTCGGCTTCGCGGTGATAGATGAACAGTCGAACCAGGTAAAAGAGGCCCGCGAACCAAACCACCACTCCCACAATGTGGAGCGTTTTAAACCAGAGATAAGCCTCAGGTGGCCAGGTCCAGGACAAGGGGCCCACAGCGAATAGGGTCAAGGTAAGGCCAGAGCGTCCCCTTCAGGACTCCACCGCGATGCGGCAGGCCCGCTTTGCCAGGGCTGCCGCATAGCCCCGATCCACCAGGCCCTCCCGGGGACTGAGTACGCCGTCGCGGCAATCAACGAGCAGGCGCTCGTGCTGCCCCCGCTGGTCGGACACCCGCAATTTCAATTGCCATGGCAGCCGCTCACTGCGCTGGATCTGGTCTGCGCACACCAGGCCAACGCAGAGTCCCGGTGAGGCTGCGCCCGGTGGCACGGCCCCAAGGAGCAGCCCAATGGCCAGGAGTAGGGCCCCCAGCGTCTTCAAACGGCCACCTTCTGGTCCTGGACTTGATCTTGGTCTTGCACCTCGAGTTCGCCGGGGTCCAACGGATCGTCACTGGGGTGGAAGTAGGTCCAAACCTGTTGGGCCAGGGCAGGACCCATGCCGGGTGCACCAGCAATCGCCTCGGGGGAGGCCATTTGGATGGCATCGATGGAGCGGAAGTGGGCTAGGAGCTCTTTGACCCGCTTGGGACCCAGCCCCTGGATGTCAGAGAGGCGCGAGCGCTTCATCCGCTCCCCCCGTTGTTGGCGATGGAAGCTGACGGCAAAGCGATGGGCCTCATCCCGCAGTCGCCGGAGCAACTGCACGCCCAGCTGCTCCGCTTCGCTCTCGAGGGGCTCCTTCATCCCTGGTAGGAACACCTCCTCCCGCTGCTTTGCGAGGGAACACACCACCAGATCCTCGTGCAGATTGAGCTCCCGCAGGGCTTCCATCACCGCTGAGAGTTGGCCCTTGCCCCCATCAATCATCACCACATCGGGCCAGTCGTTGAGGCCACCGAGGTGGAGGGCGGTGTTGGCTGATTGGCGCAACTCCTGGAGATTCCCACCCTCCGCCTTGACCTGGGACCAGCGGCGGAAGCGTCGCCGCATGATTTCTGCCATGGCCATGAAGTCATCGGAATGGCCCGATCGAATCGTGCTGCTTTGAATCTTGTATTTGCGGTAGTGCTGCTTTGCAGGCAATCCATCAATAAAGACCACCTGGGATGCCACCGCATCGCTGCCCTGGATGTGGCTGATGTCGAAGCCCTCGATCCGCCGTGGGGGGTGGGGAAGGTCCAGCAATTGTGCCAGGTCTTCGGTGGCTAGCAGTTGCTGCTCGGCCCCCCGTTGGGCCCGTTGCAATTCATAGGTGGCGTTGCGTTCCACCAGCTCGATCAAATCCGCTTTTTGGGCCCGCTGGGGCACGGCGATCTTGACCTTACGGCCCCTGCGTTCCCCCAGCCAGTCCTGAATCAAGGCCTGTTGGGGCAGGGCATGTTGGACGAGCAGCTCGGGGGGAATTTCCACCGCATCCACCTGGCTGTAGTGCTCTTCAATCACCCGCTGAAGAATGAAACCGTGGTTGGTGATCTTGTCATCAGAAACCATGGCATCGGCGGTATAACCGAGGCGGCCGACAAGCTTACCGGCGCGCATTTGAAATAGCTGCACCGCTGCTACGCGCTCATCTGCAACCAGGGCAATGACATCGCGGCTGACGGAGCTATCGCCAAGGCTCATCTTTTGACCGGCGGTGAGCGTATCAAGGCCTTGCAATTGATCGCGAATTCGGGCCGCCGATTCAAAATCCAGCCGCTCTGCATAGGTCTGCATCTGATCGTCCAGCAGCTCGAGCAGCTCGTCATTGCGGCCTTGGAACACCATGGCCACCTTCCGCAGGGTTTGGTGGTAGTCGTCTGAGCTGATCTTTTGCTGACAGACCCCTGGGCAGCGGCTGATGTCGAAGTTCAGGCAGGTGCGATCTCGATAGAGGGGCTGGGGTCTTTGCCTGAGAGGGAAGACCCGTTTCACCAGGGCCAGGGTCCGCCGCAGGAGGCCCACATCCACGTAGGGGCCGTAAAAACGATCGAAAGGGCTACGAAAGCGGCGCTGGCGGGTAATAAAGATTCGCGGATAGGCTTCGCTCCAAGTAATGCAAAGATAGGGATATTTTTTGTCGTCTTTAAGTAGGACGTTGAAGTGGGGCTGGTTTTGCTTAATCAGATTTGATTCCAGGGCGAGGGCTTCTGCCTCGCTGTCGGTCACGATGAATTCGATCTCGCAGATCTGCCGCACCATCAGGGAGATGCGCGGACTGTGATTTTGAGAATTCTGGAAGTAACTCCGAACCCGATTTCTGAGGGCCTTGGCTTTACCGATATAGAGAATGCGGTCGTTTTGATCGCGCATCAAATAACAACCCGGCTCAGGGGGCACATCCTTGAGCCGGAGTTTGAGGCGATCGGGTTCTTGGATCAGGGGCAGGGAACCCGGCATCAACCGCCGTATTGCCAGCCGGTGCCGCTGAGTTCCAGGGCGGCGCCATCACGGTGGAGGGTGGCGGTCTTCACCTCCCCCACAAACACGGTGTGATCGCCGTGGTCCACCTTTCCCACAACCTCACATTCCACGCCGCCCAGCCCATTGTCGAGGATTGGCAGGCCCAATGGTCCCAATTGGAAGGGAGCTGCATCAAAGCGGCCGCCCACACCCTTTTGCGGCTTAAAGAACACGGCGGCCAGGTCCTTCTGATCAGCAGCCAAAACATTCAGGCTGAACTTGCCGGTGCGCTGGATCATGCCGTTGCTGGTGGAATCGGCACGAACGGCCATGACCACGAGGGGTGGCTCAAAGGATCCCTGGGTCACCCAGCTGGCGGTGAAGCCATTGACGTCCTCTCCTTCGGTCACGCCACAGATGAAGACGCCATGGGGGATTTTGCGGAGCAGGGTCTTCTTGGCATCTGTATTCAGACCGGAAGGTGAAGCCATGGCCCTGTTGAAATCTCACCCACTGTAGAAAGGCTCCGCCGGCCCATAGGGTGGAAAAAAACAAGGTCGAACGATGCGCGCCCTCTACCCGGGAAGCTTTGACCCCCTGACCCTCGGCCACCTGGATCTGATTGAGCGCAGTGCCCGGCTCTTCGATGGCGTCATCGTGGCCGTTTTGCAGAATCCGAGTAAAAGTCCAGCGTTTTCCCTCGATCAAAGGCTTCACCAAATCCGGCAGGCCACCGCCCATTTGGCCGGCCCCCAAGGGGCAACCATCGAGGTGGGCAGTTTCGAT
The DNA here is from genome assembly GCA_945907085.1 of Cyanobium sp. NIES-981. Lineage (GTDB taxonomy): Bacteria > Cyanobacteriota > Cyanobacteriia > PCC-6307 > Cyanobiaceae > Cyanobium_A. The sequence continues at coordinate 15,464 of CAMDSS010000002.1, forward strand.
GGACTCAGCGTGGATTACGCCCGGCAGTGCGGGGCAGAGGTGATTTTGCGCGGCTTGAGGGCCATGAGCGACTTTGAATTCGAACTCCAGATCGCTCACACCAACAAGAGCCTGGCCCCCCAAGTGGAAACCCTGTTTCTCGCCACGGCTGTACACCACAGCTTTCTGAGCAGTTCGGTGGTGAAGGAGGTGGCTCGCTTTGGTGGCGACGTCCGTCACATGGTCCCAACGGGAGTGGCGGACGACCTCTCCAGGCTTTTTAATCGGAGCTCTCCCTAAGGCAGTCATGGCTGAGGCCGCAATCACCGTGCTCAACCAGCTGGATCAGTTGGAGGAGGTGGTGCTGGAAGGCAGCCGCATCCCTTTTAGCGGTGGCCGGTTGGTGAATGAGCAGGACGCCATCGAGGTGATGGATGCCCTCAGGGACTGCTTGCCCGATCAGCTCCAGCTCGCCGTTGATCTGATCCGTCAACGGGAGGAGTACATCGGCAAGGCGAAGAACCAGGCCGATGAAATCGTCGCCACCGCCAGGCGCGAACGGGACCAGCTGATCAGCAGTGCCTCGATCCGCCAGGAAGCCGAGCGCCAGGTGGCTGAACTCCGCGAGCAAGCCCGGCTCCAATGCGAGCAGGTTTTGTCCCAGGCCCGTCAGCAGGTTGCCAAAGCTGAGCAGGAGCAGCAATCCCGGTTGGCCCAGATGGAGCAGCAGTTCGCCTTGCGGCGCCAGCAATTGGAGCAGGAGGCGGCCGACCGCAACCAGCAGCTGGTGGCCCAGCACGAGCGGGCCCGGCAGCAAGCCATGACCGAAATCGACCAAATCCGCCAGGAGGGATTGCGGCTGCAGCGGGATAGCCAGGCTGAGGCCGAGCGGCTCCATAGCGATGCCCTGCAGTTCCGCCAACAAATCCAGCAGCAATCCGATGCCCTGGTGGCGCGTAGCCGCCAGGAAGCCGCCACGATTAGTGAGGGTGCCAATCGCTATGCCGAGCAGGTGCTCGGTGAGTTAGAGGGTCGACTCCAGGAGATGGCCCAGGTGGTGCTGGGCGGCCGCCACGAATTGGTCCGCCTCCAGAACCCTGAAGCCGTCACCCAACGGCGCCCTTCCGATGCCCGGCAGGGCCCTAAACCCTCGAGGCGCAGTCGCCTCGTGAACGGCCTGCGGGATCTGGCGGGCTGAGGGTTGTCCGCAGGCCCCTCACCCCCTGGGACAGAGCTCCACTTTCATCACGGCCATCAGCACCTGGCCAATCGTGGTATTTGGGGAACCAGCCCCATTGCTGATCGCACTCACAAACCGGGGCCCGTCAACCGTATCCAGAACCCCACTGATGGCTCGCACGCCGGAAATCGTGCCTGTTTTGCCATGGAACTGGCCCTCCAGCGGGGTGCCTCTGTACAGATTCCGCAGGGTTCCCCTTTGGCCCGCAATGGCCATGGAGGCCCAGTAGTTGCGGGCGTAGGGGTGTTGACTCATCCTTAGCAGCAGGCTGGTCAGTAGCCGACTCGTGACCCGGTTGTCGCGACCGAGCCCACTGCCATCGGCCACATACACCCCCTGCATGGGCAAACCCTGCTGGGCGAGCCAGAGCATGGTGCGTCGGCGGGCCTCCGCCAGGTCCCAAGTGCCGGCTGCTTGTCTCAACAGCACCTCGGTCGTGAAGTTGTGGCTTTCGCTGTTCGCCAAGCTCAACAGGTTGTGCATGGGAGCTGAGTTTTCCTCATGCAGCAACACAGCTGTTGAGGGCATGGCTTGGCGGGCTGATACCACGCTGAGTTGAACCCTGGTGCCGCCCTGCTTGGCGAGGGTTTTCTGCATCAAATTTTGCAGCCGAGCAGGGGGATTCAAGACAGCATCATTGATGGCATTGCTGGTGATCGCCAACCGGGTAATCGGGGCGCCATAGGCGGCGTAGCGATCATCGAGATGCCAGGCCTGGGGCCACCAGGCCTGGGCGGGTTCCTCCATCAGTTCAAGCTTCACCAGGGACGGCAACGTGCCATTGCCATCAACCCCACCCGCGCCTCCGCTGCCGAGGGCCAAGCGCGCGAAGCGTTGCAGCTGGGGCAGGGCTAGATCGGGATCTCCCTCACCGGTCATCCGGTAGGTGCCATCCGTGAGTCGCCAAAGCTGGGTTTTGAGGCGGTAATCCGGGCCTAACTGATCCAGGGCAAAGGCCGTACTAATCAGTTTCTCATTGGATGCGGGCAGCCTGGATCGCTGGCCGTTGATATCGGCCAGTAGGCGGCCCTGGGGATCGGCAACGGTGATGCTCCAAACAGGGAGCTCGGACCCCACCGCCGCCAACAGGCGCTGCTGCAAAAACGGACAGCTGACCTGCTCCTGGAGGAGTGGCAGGCCAAGGGGCGGTGGCGGAGCAGGCAGGGATGCCAGGGGTACCGCCCGCTCCTCGGTTTGGGCACCAGCAGGCCCTGGCTGGACCAGAGCTGAAGCTGCCGCGAGCAGTACCGGAACACCCAAGGCAAAGGGCAGGGCCCTGTGGGCAAAGGGCAGGGCCCTGTGGTGGGTCATATCAGCTGTTTTGAACCTTGAGGTTTGTGACGGTGCCCGTAATCCGGAAACTGTTGCCTTCGATTTCTACGGGAGTGCCGATTTTTAAATTTTGGTTGCCAAAGACAACGCCGCCACCGCGTTTGCGGCCCTGGCCTTCGAGCACAAAACGGGCGTCCAGGGTTGCCAGGTATTTCTGGTTGGGATCCACGGCTGTGACGACCGTGCCATTGGGCTGCACCGCACTCAACAGTCTGGGAAGGGGGATCACCTGCTGGATCGCCACGGAGCCGTGGGGTTGGTTGCGAATCACAATTGCCACCTTGCCCTCCTCACGAGCTTGCTCCAGTAAGGCTGTGGGGTTGGCCACCGGAATCCCGCGCACGTCCACGCTCACGATCACCGGCGTGAGGGCGCCGGTGGCCTTGGCGACGCTGGTGCTCAGCTTGGGACTCCAGATCACGCCCCCCGCTGCCAGGACCACCGCCAGGGCTGCGCCCAGGTCAACCAAGCCCCAGGAACGACCGGGGGTTGGGGGCGCAGGGTTGCTCTCGGGAGCCATGCAGGAAGGTGCGTTTCGCGCAGTTTACGGAGCATGGCCAGGGGGCCCAAGCCCCTAGCTGCGCAGCCCTTCGATGAAGGCATCCACCATCTTCAAATTGCCACCCACACCCAAGCCATCACTCCCAGCTAGGGCTAGGGCCTGCTGCTCCGCATCGGGCTTCTGCTCAAAGCTTTCGACCAATCGATAGCCATCGGTGTCCTGGCGGTAGAGCTCCCAGCTACCCGGGAAGGCCCGCCGCAGGGCGCTGCCATCCAGGGGAATCAGGCTGTAGGCCGCCTGCCATTGGGAGAGAAAACCCCTGCGACGCTGCCGGGCCACGCTGCCAATCCCCACCGCCGCATCTTCCAAGGCCCCATTGATGACCACCACCGCTCCAAGGTGCTGACCGCACACCGACTCGAAATCGTCGTAGTCGGACTGGGACGGGCCAATCGCCAAAAGCACCCCCCGGCTGGGACCATCCGATTGCACGCGCATGTGGCCGCGCAAATCAGAACAGAGGGGCGCCAGTTCTGGGGCATCCCGCTTGGCTAGGGCACAGGCCCCTGCATCGGGGAACAACACCTTCAGGGCTTGGTCGCCCATGGGACCTGCCGAGCCAAGCAACGCTTCACTGAAGCGCAACACCACCGGTAGCAAACGCAAGCCTTCAAAGCGCCAATCCACGGTCCACCGCCCCTTGGGTTCCGCCCCAAGGGCTGCAACCACCGCTGCTAGCGCCTGGGCCTCAGCCGCCCGTAAATCAGCTGGGAGCATCAACCCATCTCAGATCGACCGACCCTAGGCAGGGGCGGATTCAGCCCACGGGCTCCCCGGCGATCACCCGCAGTTTTCCGCGTTCCACGGCCCCTGGCACCCCTTCGAGATCCCTAGCCGTGTGCCAGTGCCCGAGGCTGATCCGTAGGCCGCTGGCCGCTATGGGGTCGGGATAGCCCATGGCCTGCAGGATCGGGCTTGGTGCCATGCCCCAGGGATTGGCCCCCCGACCGCTGCTGCAGGCCGAACCACTGCTCACGGCGTAGCCCTGCTGCCAGATGGTTTGAACCAGGCGCCGACCAGAGATGGGTTTTCCCCCTGGAGCTGCAATCAACAGGCTGATGTGGTGGGGTAAGCGCTTTGGGGCCGCTGGATCCTGGGGATCGGGGCCACTGAGCTCGACCCCTGGCAACAGGAGCAGGCGGTCCAGCAGGCCATCGCGGAGATCGGCCACCGGATCGCGACCCCCATGGGCCAACAGACGGCCATGGCAGAGGTCCAAGGCCTTGGCCAATCCGGCCACCAGGGCCACGGGTTCGGTGCCGCCCCGGCGGCCCGATTCCTGGCCCCCTCCCCCAATGAAGGGTTTGAGCTTGAGATCGGAGCGCACCAACAGGGCGCCTACCCCCCTCGGCCCCTGGAGTTTGTGACCAGCCAGGCTCAACAGATCGATCGGAAGCTGGTTGAAATCCACCGGCTGATGGCCCACCACCTGCACGGCATCCACGTGCAAAAGAACGCCAGCCTCCCGGCAGCGCCGGCCAATGGCCTCGATGGGTTGGAGGGTGCCCACCTCACTTTGGCCCCAGATCAACGACAGCAGTCGGGTCGGTGGTTTGAGCAGAGACTCCAAGGCCTCCAGGTCGACCACTCCCAGGTGATCGACGGGGCAGCGCTCCACTTGCCACCCCCCCCGTTGCAACTGGGCGGCGGCAGCCACCGTGGCCGGATGTTCCACCGAAGAGATCACCAGGCGCCCCGGCGGGCCGTCGGCTGCAACCCCCAGCAGGGCCATGTGGATCGACTCGGTGCCGCCCGAGCTCAGGATCACCTGGTTCGAGCTGCAGCCCAGGACTTCGGCAATCCGTTGGCGGGATCGCTCAAGCCGCTCGGCGGCCGCCAAGCCGAAGCCATGCAGGCTGGAGGGGTTGGCCCAGGCCTCGCCATGGACCGCGGCCATCACGTCCAGCACTTCAGGAGCTGGCGGCGTGGTGGCACAGGAATCCAGATAGATCTGGGGGGGCAACGGCGCTCTCATGCTTGCCGACCCGGATCCGGCTGGAACCGCGCCCGGGTGCGGGCTTCCAAGGAACTGGTAGCCAGGTTGACCAGATCGTCCAAGGAACTGGTGTTTAAGAGTGCAGCCACCCGGGCTCTGGCCTCGGCCGATGGACAGGCCTCGGGGCGCTGGCAGCCTGTGGTGCAGGCCGTCGCGCAATCAATGGCGACCCCGCCGCTGGTAGGAGGTTGTGCGTCTTCTAATGGCATTGAAGGCTCGGCGCCCCACAGGTCAGGGCTGACCACCCCATCAAAAACCGCCACCGCAGGCCCTGTCATGAACACGTGGCCCGTGGCTGCATCCCAGGCAATGTCAAGCGGACCGCCGGGCAGGTCCAGCTGGGCCTGGCGCTCGGCGATGCCCAGGCTGTGGCAGACCACCAAGGTGGCGCAAGCCCCCGTTCCGCAGGCCAGGGTGGGTCCGGCCCCCCGTTCCCACACCCGCATCACCAGGTGGCGGGGGGTGAAGGCTTGAACAAAGTGCACGTTGGTCTTGGCCGGGAAGGCTGGATGGACCTCCAGTGCTGCCCCAAAACGCTCCAAATCAATGGCCTGCACATCAGCCACGGGGATCACCACATGGGGATTTCCCATGCCTGCGGCGCCCACGACAAAGACCTCCCCTTCCGCCACCAATTCCCCCTGGGGGATCCCTGAATCGCCCATCTCCAGGGTGGTCGGCACGCTGGCCGGCTCCAGGAACGGAGGGCCCATGTCCACCCGGATGACGCCGCCCGCTTCCAGCCGCGGAATGATGCGGCCGGCCAGGGTTTCGATCTGCCATTCCCGCCCCGGTTGATCCCCATCGCTGTCGGCCAAAAACTTCGCCAAGCAACGAATGCCGTTGCCGCACATTTCGGGCTCCGTGCCATCGGCGTTGAAGATCCGCATGCGCAGCTCTCCCCTTTCCCGGGGGGGCAGGGCCAGGATCACCCCATCGCCGCCCACACCAAAGCGGCGGTCACAGAGCCGCTGAATCCGGCCAGGGGTGAGCTCAAAGCAGAACGCAGTGCTGGCTGCATCGCGGCCATCAAGCATCAGGAAATCGTTTCCCAGGCCTTGGTATTTGCTGAACTGCAGCACGATGGGAGGCAATAGATCGGTGGTCGAATCCTATGCAGAGCTTTTTTGAGCGGCGTCCCCCGGCCCTCGATACCGACCAGCCCAGCACCCGCCATCTCCAAGATCTGATTCGGCGCCAAACCCTTGTGGCGATTCAGGTCCTTGGCCACAACGAACTCGAAGGCACCATCCAATGGCAAGACACGGATTATTTGGCCTTGAACCCGGGGGAAGGTCGTCCCCTCACGTTGATACGGCGTTCTAGTGCCTCAATCATTCGCCCCCTGGTCTGAAGTAAGCCCCAATCAGCGTGACCTTCTGTGGCACGATCACAACCAAACCATCGGCCTGACTGGCGGGGCCGGCCCTTGAGAGCCTGAAGTGAGCGAAGCGTCCCGGTACGAGCCCCAAGCCATCGAACAGCGCTGGCAGGAGCACTGGGATAGCCAGCAGGCCCATGCAACGCCAGGGCCCCAAACCCCTGCAGAGCCCGGAGACACCTACTACGCCCTTTCGATGTTCCCCTATCCCTCGGGGAACCTGCACATGGGCCACGTGCGCAATTACGTGATCACCGATGTGATCGCCCGGGTAGCCCGCATGCGCGGCAAGCAGGTGCTCCATCCGATGGGGTGGGATGCCTTTGGCTTGCCTGCCGAGAATGCCGCGATCGAACGGGGCGTGGATCCGGGCGATTGGACCGACCAAAACATTGCCTCCATGCGCGCCCAGCTGAAAAAGCTGGGCCTATCGATCGATTGGGACCGGGAAGTCGCCACCTGTCACAGCGATTACTACCGCTGGACCCAGTGGATCTTCTTGCAATTTCTTGATGGGGGCCTGGCCTACCAGAGCGACGCCACGGTGAACTGGGATCCCATCGACCAAACCGTTCTCGCCAATGAACAGGTGGATGGGGAAGGGCGCTCCTGGCGTTCCGGCGCCCTGGTGGAAAAGCGGAAATTGCGCCAATGGTTCCTCAAGATCACGGCCTATGCCGATGCCCTGCTGGAAGACCTGCCCAAATTGACCGGCTGGCCCGAGCGGGTGCGCACCATGCAGGCCAATTGGATTGGTCGTTCAACCGGGGCCGAACTCAATTTCGTGGTGCTGGATGGTTCCGGCCAGGCCACCGACCAGGTGATCCAGGTGTTCACCACCAGGCCCGACACCGTCTTCGGCGCCAGTTATGTGGTGCTCGCCCCTGAACACCCCCTGGTTTCCAGCCTCACCAGGGCCGATCAGCAGATTGCGGTGGAAGCCTTCTGCGACCTGGTGAGCCGCCAAAGTGAGCAGGAGCGCACGGCGGATGATCGGGCCAAACGGGGTGTGCCCCTCGGCGTCGAGGTACTGAATCCGGCCACCGGCCAACCCATTCCCCTTTGGATTGCCGATTACGTGCTGGCCGACTACGGCACCGGGGCCGTCATGGGTGTGCCTGCTCACGACCAATGGGATTTCCAATTCGCCCGCCAGTACGAGCTGCCTGTGAAGCAGGTGATTATTCCGGAAGGAGCCGATGAGCATGCCTTCGAGGGTTCGGCCTGGACTGAGCCAGGGGTCTTAATCCATTCCGGTCCCTTTGATGGCCTCACCAGTGGCGCCGCCAAGGAGGCCATCACCGCAGCCGCTCAAGCCGATGGCTGGGGCAAGCAAACGGTGCAATACCGATTGCGGGATTGGTTGATCTCGAGGCAGCGCTACTGGGGCTGCCCCATTCCCGTGATTCACTGCCCGAGCTGCGGGGTGGTTCCGGTTCCAGAAGATCAACTCCCCGTGGAGTTGCCCCGCAACGTGGCCTTTAGCGGTAAAGGGGCCTCCCCTTTGGCCCAACTCGACGACTGGGTCTCGGTTGCCTGTCCCTGTTGCGGGTCGCCTGCGAAACGGGAGACCGACACCATGGACACGTTTATGTGTTCCAGCTGGTATTTCCTTCGTTACAGCGACCCCAAAAACACGTCGCTGCCATTTAGCCGCGAGTCGGTGGATCGCTGGCTACCGGTGGATCAATACGTGGGTGGCATTGAGCACGCCATCTTGCATCTGCTCTATGCCCGTTTCTTCACCAAAGCCCTGCGCGATCGTGGCCTGCTCGGTTTTGATGAGCCCTTCAGCCGTCTGCTGACCCAAGGCATGGTGCAGGCGGTTACCTATAAAAATCCCAGCACTGGTAAGTACGTTGCCCCAGCCGATGTGGCGGACCCCAGCGATCCGCGGGATCCCATCACCGGCGATCCCCTCGACACCTTCTACGAAAAGATGTCGAAGTCGAAGTACAACGGTGTGGATCCTGCCGTTGTGATCGACCAATACGGAGCCGATACGGCGCGCATGTTCATACTGTTCAAGGCTCCGCCTGAAAAGGATCTGGAATGGGATGACGCCGATGTGGAAGGTCAATACCGCTTCATCCAACGCATTTGGCGTCTGATTGACGCCGCCCATGCAAGAGGGCTGTCCCTCGCGGCCCCAGGCTCAACCTCGCCTGCTCCATCCCGACCGAGTCCCGAAACCCTGGGGCAGCTCACGTCCAGCGAACAAGCTCTGAGGCGGGCCGTGCACACGGCGATTACGGCCATCAGTGAAGATCTCGATGGCGACTATCAATTCAACACGGCTGTTTCTGAGTTGATGAAACTCAGCAACGCCATGGCCGAGCTCCTTGAAGTCTGTGGGGATGGCATTGCCACAGAAGCGGTCCACACCTTGCTTGTCCTGCTGGCACCCTTTGCGCCCCACCTGGCCGAAGAGCTTTGGCTCAAACTCGGGGGACCATCGGGGGTCCATAGCCAGCAGTGGCCTACGGCGGATCCCCAAGCGCTGGTGCGGGAGACCATTGAGCTGGTGATTCAAATCAAGGGGAAGGTGCGCGGCAGCTTGATGGTGCCAGCCAACGCCGACAAGGCCAGCCTGGAAGCGTTGGCCCTGGAGAGTGAGGTGGCCGCCAAATGGCTGGAAGGCAAGGCTCCCAGCCGCGTCATCGTGGTGCCAGGGAAGTTAGTCAACCTGGTGCCCTAGGTCCTGGTGCCCTAATTGCTAGGGGCCTAGGTCCGCTGGAAGAGGAGGTCGGCGGGGGTGCCCCAGTCACCGCTGGCGCCGTAGCCACGGTCATTCATGCAGAGGTGGCGCAGGATCCAGAACACGGCTTCGGCTCCGTCGCTGCCCGTGGCCTCTCGTACGGCCTCCACATTGCGGGGCTGGCCATCGGACAGCACGGATTCGATGCGCTTTTGAAGGTCCAAAATTTCAGCGGCTGCAGCTTTGCCTGCTTCCACGCCGGGCTGGTGATAAGCATTCACATTCACCAACTCGCCGTAGAGGCCGACGGCCCTCTCAAACAGTGCAATCAGGGCGCCCAGGCTGCGGGCATCGAAGCGGCGCAGGGTGATGGCCATGCTTTGGCGCCCCCCTTCCATCAGCGCTGTGCGTGTGCCCTGCAGGAAGCCATCGAGATAGTCGCCGGGCCAAGCTCCATCGATGGCGGGAATATCTGCGGGGTCATCGAGGGCTTCGATGAAGGTGACAAAGAAGTTATCGATGCCATCGCGGAGTTGCTGGACGTAGGCGTGCTGGTCGGTGGAACCCTTATTGCCATACACCGCAATCCCCTGATGCACCACGTTGCCTGAGCGATCAGATTTCTTACCCAAGCTCTCCATCACCAATTGCTGGAGGTAGCGACTGAACACCTCCAGCCGATCGCGGTAGGGCAGCACCACCATGTCCCGTTGCCCAGTGCCGTGGCCCGCCACAAACCAGGCTGCCGCCATGAGGGCAGCCGGGTTTGCGGTGAGGTCGGGGAGCCGGGTGGCCCGATCCATCACGGCGGCGCCCTCCAGAAAGGCCCGGATATCGGCTCCGATTAAGGCCCCAGGTAGAAGACCAACGGCACTGGTGATGCTGGTGCGGCCTCCCACCCAATCGAACATGTCGAAGCGACGTAACCAACCTTCCGCTTCAGCCTGTTGATCGAGCTTGCTGCCCAGCAGGGTCACTGCCACGGCTTGCTTACTCCACTGGCCCCCTGCGGACTCCAGGCGCAGTCGGGCTTGGTTCATGCCGATGTGGGGTTCCGGCGTGCCGCCGGATTTACTCACCACAATCACCAGGGTGGTGGTGAGGCGCTCCCCTAGGGCCCCCAGGGTGCGGCTCAAGCCCTGGGGATCGACGTTGTCGAAAAAATGGAAGGGAAGCCCTTGGCCCTCGTCTTGAAGTGCCCTGATCATCAAGAGGGGCCCCAAACCCGATCCCCCGATGCCAATCCAAAGCACGTCGGTAAACGCTTGACCCGAAGGCGTTTGCACCGTGCCGCTGATCACGTCCTGGGCAAAAGCCTCGATCCGGTCAATCTCTGTGGAAATGTGGGCCGTCGTAGCGGGATCTGGGGCAAGGTCTGGGCAGCGCAGCCAGTAATGGCCCACCTGACGTCCTTCATCGGCATTGGCGATCGCCCCGGCTTCGAGGGCTGCCATCGCAGCAAAGGCTGATTCGAACCGGGGGGCCAGACCATCGATGTCCTGCTGGCCGAGGGCCATCCGGCTCACATCCAGCCAAAAACCGAGATCCTCGTGATGCCAGAGCATCTGGCAATAGCGCTGCCATTGGTTTGCCGGACTTGAGGTATGGAAATCGGCAACCATGGCGAAAACGCAGGCTCAAGCTGGGTTTTCCCAAGCTAGTTCCACCGAATCATCCGTGCCAGCCAGGGGGCCGGACGTTAGACCGTTCACCCAGGACAGAAAAATGCGGAATAATTATTTAGGATCCTTAACAGGTCACCCATTCCGTTGTCCCTGCGTTACCGCCACCTTGCTTTAGCGAGCTTGTTGCTGGGATTGGCCGTGATGCCGCTCAGTCAGCGGCGAGATGACCCCCTGCTCCTTTTGGATCCGGGTTTAAGCAGCAGTATCAACTCGCCTCCGGGAGATGGGGAAGGCGCGGACCCGGTTCAATTTTCTGCCAAGGAGCTCAAGGAGCTTCAGCTCCGCTTTGGTGTCCACGGTTCCCAGCCCCGGCTTGCCCAGCTTTTCACCCAGGGCATCGACCAACTCCAGCCGTTGCGGAGCTATACCCTCGGCCGCATCCAGGACTTGCAACCCCTGATTCTCAAGGAATCGCTGAAGCGCAATGTCAACCCGATGCTGGTGGCCGCTGTTTTGTTTGACGAAATGCGCCATGCCAAGCCCGGTGAGGATTTACCGATCGCGGCCCATTCAGGCCTGTTTCAAACCCACGGCCCGGCCCAGCTAGGCCTTGGCGAAATGGTTCACCAGGGGCTTTTAAAGCCAAATGCCAGTGAAACTGACGTATCCAAAGCGCGGGATCGCTTGTTGGATCCAGATCAAAATGTGATCCTCCTGATCGGTAAGTTTGCCCGGTTGGCTAAGGAATTGGACTTCCCCCAGAACCACACCCTGCAGGCGAGTACCAACCCCCATGAGGCCAAGCAACTTGCCACCCTTGCTTACCTCCACAATGGCAAGTTGGATTACCCGCGGCGCATTCTTCGAGCCATGCAGGATACGGAATTACATGCCGTCATGTACGGCGTGCGCCGGCCAAACAAATCACCATTGATTTAGGTTTTTAGCTTAGACATTGCGTGGCAATCGTCTTCAGCAAAGCAGACCAAGATTTTGTAGCCGTTCCTGCAGGGCCTGCCAGTTAAAGCTACGTGGATCGGATCGCTCCCCCCCGAGATCGACAGCTTGGTGGGTTGTGATGTTGTCGAGTTTGATTGGGTAGCGGCCCATCCAATCGGCCAGCAGGGCGGCAAGGGAGTCGTACTGGGCGGAGCTGTAGCCGCTATGGCCAGGGTTGTTATTTTCGCCATCGAGGGGCGTTTCCAAGCTCACATGCAAGGCAAAATTATTGATCGAGCCACCCACTTTGGGATTGGTGACCACCCATTGACCGTTGAAGGCTGAGTTGCCGGCTCCAAACGCCCGCTTGGATGGATCCAGTAACTGAACCACCTGGCCATCTTCACCAATCAGGGCGTGATAGCTGACCTGGTCTTCATCATTGGGGTGGGGCGTTCTGAAGGTGTGGATAGCTGATTTCAGGCCATAGACCGTTTCATGCAAGACGACCAGCCGGGGCGTGGGGTCGATAACCTGGCCAAAGGCATCGCGGCGAAAACGTTCGCCGAAATTGCTGGGATCCACCCGCACCCTCTTTGGTGCGGTTCGCAAGGCCCCTACCAGGGCCTGCAAGTGCTGACGCTGGGCTAAATCCTGAATACTGCAGCTGGGTTGCAGGGGGGATAGCCAGGCAGGTCTGGCAGGCGGTAGGCGTCCACGGTTACCAAGTGCGGTTTCGTCTGGCGTTGGGTTTGGGCCGATGGGGCTAAAGGCAC
>CAMDSS010000003.1 GCA_945907085.1 Cyanobium sp. NIES-981
CATCTCTGATGGAAAAGAAGGGTCCTCTACCTCAACTCTCTCCGTAACCGTCATTGGTTCCAACGATGCTCCGGTTCTCGACGTAACGCGCACGCCCATTCTCAACAGCATCTACAAGGACACGACCTTACCCTCGAAAGGTTCCACAACAAACAGCACCCTCATCTCTGCACTTGTTTCGGGCATCAGCGATGTTGATTCAGGCGCTCTGAAAGGCATTGCCATCACCGCAGTCAACAGTGCAAATGGCAGCCTTTACTACTCCACCAATGGCGGCTCCAACTGGATCCCCGTCGGAAGCGTAAGCAACACATCAGCTCTGCTCCTTAACTCGGACGCCAACACGAGCCTCTACTTCCATCCCGCAGCCAACTTCAACGGCACCATCACTGATGTTCTGACCTTTAGGGGCTGGGATCAAAGCACTGGAACAACGGGCACCAAGGTGGACACCACTTCTAACGGCGCTTCAACAGCTTTCTCCACAGCCGAAGACACAGTCGCAATTACAGTCAACACGGGGAGTATCTCGTCAACTGTCGGCACAAACACAGGCCTGGCACAATCTATAGCCTCTGGTGGACTCACCAAAGACAACACGCTTACTCTCTCTGGCTCCTACACCGATATCAATGGCATCACTTTAATAGAAATCTATGACGGCACCAAAAAAATTGGCAATAGCTCTCTAAACAACGGCAATTGGACCTTCACCACTCCAGCTCTTGAGAATGGAGTCCATTCTTTCACCGCAGTTTTTTTCGACAACACTGGTAGTCGCTACATTCCTGCTAACACTCTCAACGTCACAGTTGACACTCTCGCCCCCACATCCCCAACCATCAACACTGTTGCTGGGGATAATGCCATTAGCAATAGCGAAAAGGCGGCAGGAGTTACACTTACCGGAACAGCCGAACCCAATTCCACAATTGTAATCAGCTGGAAAGCAAATGCGGAGCCAAGAGCAACAGTTGCGGACAGCGACGGCAAGTGGTCCTTAGTTTATACAGCTGCAAACTTGCCGGAAAGCGGGCTATCAACGATCAGGGTATTCAGCCGAGACAATGCAGGAAATGAATCTCTTCCAACAACAAAAAATATTCTTGTTGACGCAGCAAATCTTGCACCAACAAGTCTAACACTCAAGGAAGGGGCCGGGGCACCAAAGAATGCCAAACCTGGGGACCGCATAGGACAGCTCACTGCAACAGATCCAGAAGGGGACCAACTGATATTCAGCCTGGCTGGCTCATCTGGAATTAATAACAACAACCTTGTCGAACTCGAAGATCCCAGATCTGGCTTCATTCGCATCAGAGGAGATGTGAATTCAGCAGTGCTCGCATCCGCCCTTCAAAAAGGTACTTTAAAAATTAGTGCCAAAGCAACAGAAGATGTGGCGGGACGGCTGTCACCATTAAGCAATAGCCAAACCCTACTAATTAGCATTGGAGAAAGCACAAATAATGCGCCTACAGCCAAAGGCCTTTTGGCTGAACTGGGATCAATTATAGAGGGGACTAGTTCAGTCAATATTGCAGGCAACACTATTTCAGCGCTCTTTTCAGGACTATTTGAAGATAATGGTAAAGATCAATTTGCTGGGGTAGCCTTCGTAGGCAACACCACTGTGCAGAGCCAAGGGGTATGGCAATACAAAGCTGCAAACAGTGGCAGCTGGCTTGACATACCAACTATTTCAGAAGGGAACCCATTTATTCTCCTTAAAGATGCAAGTGTCCGATTTGCACCAACAAAAACATTTAGTGGGAGTCCTGGAAGCCTCGATGTACGATTACTTGAGAGTAGTCGCCCCTGGACAACAGGCTATCTAGCCACAGGAGATGCGTTAGCAGTTGGCGGATTTGGATCAGCAAGTGGTGATGTGGTCAAACTAAAAACAACCATCACGGCAGTACCGAAGTCTCCAACAGCACTCACACTTGCCTCCGCTGCGGGTGTGCCCATCGCGGCCAGCTCCACACCATTTGCATCTGCCACCGGCTTAGATCCTGATACCCAATCTCAAAATCTTAGATACAGCCTAATTAAAGCAATAGGTTCAAATACAAAGATGGATCTAACTAAAAATTTCAGCATCTCTGGCTTGACGGGGGAACTGCGGCTAGAGGATGCTCAGGATATTCAAAAAGAGGCATCAATCACCTTCACTCTAAGCGTTAGTGATCCAAGCGTTAGCGAGGGTACAACCAAAGCCCTTACAAGGAGCTTCAACTTAGGTGTGCTAAACAATTCTAATATTTCACCGACGGTTCTTCCGGGAAGTCAACTCATCACAATATCCGAAGCGAGTCAGGGCATGACGAATGCGAATGGAACATCGAATCCTCTTGGGACAACAGTCGCCACCCTCTTCGGAAGTAGGTTCAATGATGCAACTGCAGGCGCTGGGCAGGTTGTCGGTGGTGAAATATTTGCTGGTATTGCAATAGTGGGCAACGGTACGAATCAAACAGAAGGCGCCTGGCAGTATCAACTAGACAGTAAAGACTCCTGGAAGATTATTCCGATTGTGTCCGATCAAAACCCCTTTATTCTCCTAAGCAGCAGTATCATTCGCTACCTGCCGAAAGATACATTTACGGGCACCCCGGGGAAACTTGGCATAAGGCTGCTGGATGGAAGCCAAAACTGGAATGCAGGCGCACTCAACAAACCATTAATGATTGGTGGATCTGGTCCAGCCAGCACGGAAACACTAAGCCTAGGTACAACCATCAAAGCAGCTCCCAAGGTACTAAGTCTTGAGGACGGAGCAATTGTATCTGCCTCTGCAAAGAGTGGGGATCAAATTGGTCAACTGAAAGCAACAGATCCCGATTCAAACAGTAGCCAACTGACATTTACACTAGCCACCGCGAGCTCCAAAAATGACAATAGCCTAGTGACAGTAACAAGTACTGGCATCATCAAGTTGGCCGAATCAGACCCAAAAGCGTACGAAACGGCAAGAGGACGAGGCTATCTAAACGTAGAAGTAATTGTGACTGACGAGGGAAACCGCAGCCTTAAAAGCTTATTCAGAATAAAAGCCGAAAATAGTCAAAATAAAGCTCCATTGACGGTATCACAGACGAGCGAAGTGCCGGATTGGGCTCCTACATCAAACATAGACATTGAAACCCTAGAAAGCAGAATTTACTTTTATGAGTCGATAGAGCAGGCCCAAACCCAAGGTGCATCACTATCAACGATCACAAGTCGCACAGTGTTTTCGCTATTCGGCAATTCGACCACTTTTCTTGATACAAATACAGAAACTAATACGTTTAGCACCTTTGCCGGCATTGCAATTGTGGCTGATGCAGCTGCACTGAATCCACTCGCTGGACGATGGGAATACAAGACAAGCAATAGCAATAGTACCTGGACACCACTGGGAACAGTCAACGAAGCCCGGCCACTCCTATTGAATGCCACGACCAGCCTGCGCTTCAATGCAAACAACGCAACCTCAGGAATACCAGGTGCTCTGAAGGTTCGATTACTAGACAATAGTCATAACAAAGGTTTGCCGTTTAACGATGGACGACTAGCTGAAGATGCGGTTCTCGTAGCCGGTGGCTCTGGAGCGGCTAGCGAGGCCACCCTTGAGTTACTCACCTACATTAAGTCCAGCAGTTTAGCCCCCACAAACATTTTCCTGGCTACGGCACGATCCATACTTGTCGATGCCGATAATTCAGTAGCTGAGGAGACGTCACTCGGCACGTTAACAGCAATCGACGCAGATTCAAAAGCGGGAAATCTCAGTTATAAAATCGAAGATATTGCAGATGTACGCGACGGAACAACCAAAGTCATCGATCAAATTGAAATAATTAATGGCAACGAACTGCGCGTAAAAACTGGGCAACGTGTTGAAGCCACAAAACTGCAAGCCTTAAAACTGCAGATAACGGTAACTGACGACACAGGAAACTCATATGAGAGCCCGAGCAACTCGCCTTTAGAGCTATCGGCCCAGCGATTTACACCTACAGTCGATACAACAGTTCGCTCTGAAACGACCGCATTAGCTGTACTTCCAAACGACATCGCCGGATTTGATCAAGCCTTACTGTTTTCAGCAACCGGCTTGAGTGGCGCGCTATCCGTTGAACAAGGGGCTGTACTTACCAGTACAGAACTGAGCAGCTACAGCGCTAGCGACCTCAACATCAACCTCGATGCAGGAGCTGAGTTAACAGAAATCACTCCATTTGCCCCCCTCCTAACCTTCAGTATTAACACTGACGCGGAAGGAGATGTTGTTCGACTGGAGTATTTATTGCCATCCATCGAAATGAGCGAGCTTCTTAAAATCAGATATCTGAAAAGCTATGCTGATGGAACACTTTCAGTCTTTGATTACGCTACAGACGACTTTGGCGTCAGTACCGGTGCACGCCTCGAGATAGCAGATTCATCAGGTTACACAGCCGATCTAAGCAATTACAATTTGAGTACCCCGATTTACTTAGCCGTCTATATTCAGGACAATGGTCGTGGAGACGACGACTTAACGCTTGGCCGGGTTCTTGACCCAGGCGCACCAATCTTTTTAAGCACTTCATCGACATCTACGACAGAAAGCGGCAGCAGCAGCAGTAGCTCGAGCACCACAAGCCTTGGAATCTTTGAGGTTGCCAATAGCGACGAGGAAACTTCATCCACAAGTGAAACAACCACATCAACAAACCAAGAGGATGCAACCCTTGCCACCGTGACGACCACTGTCGAAACAGTGACCGTGACCGATACGTCAGGGGGCGGTGGAGAAAGCAAAAATCTGGTCAAGGGTCTCAAGCAAAGTTCCCAGGACGACCTGCGTGCCTGGGCCAAACGGCTTGGGTTACTTCAGGGATTGGATCGCCTTGGGGTGATGGATGAGATTGGCAACGCAGAGAACCGCAAACCCTCGCCCCTCGATTTCATCAATCAGAAACTCGGTATTGATCCAGAGCGAAGCAGCGACCTGCTCAATGCCCTGGTCTTTGGTGGTGCAAGCATCTACATCATCAATAAAACGAATCCTGGGTTATTCAAACAATGGGCAGATGCATTGTGGAGTACGAAAACAAATCAAACCAGACGTAGCAACCGTGCAAACAGGGTGATCGCTATTTTCCTGATGCGCAGCACTGCCAATCTGGATCGATTGGTAGCCGTGGAACTGCATGATGATGCCATTGAAATTCTTGCCGAAGAAAAACTTCTCTTCAGCTTGGATTCGGCAGCCCAACGCCATCAGGCTAGTTTTGAGAATCAACTGAGAAAGCTATGCCTCAAACTTGAAAATATTGGCTTACCAATCCAAGAACTCCTGCTCCTGGATCCAGAGCTCAAATCTGCAGTAACCATCGTTGAGCACCTAGGCCGGGAGACCAAAATTATGGAACCCAATCGCCTGGGCGATGTCGTCCAGCAGCTATCCACAACAGAAATGGATCAACTCCAGGCATGGCTCACTAAACCAAGCAGTAATCCATTGGATGGCCATCCAATCAAATCAAACCTACAAAAGCGCCAAAATGAGCTTGGGCTCCGACTCAGTTCTGAAAAGGCCAATGTGGCAAGCCTGATTGAGCTCAGCCTTGCGATGGGGATCCGCCAACCAGCGATGAGCTTAGTTTAGGCAAAGCCACCAACTCGCTACTGTGCTAGTTACTTACTGGTCATCGTCCAAACCCCATCCCAATCACTGCCTGGTGGGTTGGCCTTCAAGATCTCTGATCTCTCTAAATAAATCATGCTCAGCTTGTCTTCTGGATGGAGTTCAATCGCATGCCTGAAGTTGGTCATGGCCTGCTCCCACTGCTGGGCTCTGTAGCTCTGAAGGCCTTCGCCATAGGCCTGCAACACCTGATTGCGGAAAGGAAAGCGTTCTGGGCTATAGGCATCCAAAACCTGGTGAATCTTCACCGGCTGAGACTTACCCTTCACAACGACCAAATCAGCCTCGCGCATGCAATAGCTTGAAGAAAGCCGCTGGGATGTGGCCTCACTAATCAACAACTCTGCGCCGTAGAACTTACAAGCCGACTCAAGCCGCGAAGCCAGATTTACGCCATCGCCAATCACCGTATAATTCATTCTTTTTGGTGAACCAATATTGCCGCTGACCACTTCATCGGTATGCAAACCAATGCCGATATGGACAGGCAATTGCTGATTGGAAGCGCGATCAATGTTGAATTTGTCCAGACTCGACAACATGGCGATACTTGCACGTATGGCCCGATCCTCATCCCCTTCCGCAGGTATCGGTAGACCAAAAATCGCCATAATGGCGTCACCAATAAACTTATCCAACATGCCGCCTTCGTGAACAAGGCAATCCACCATCAATGTGAAATAGTCGTTCAGCAAGCTCACCGTACCCTGGGCCCCCAAAGCCTCACTGATTGAGGTAAAGCTGCGGATATCACTAAATAGAACAGTGGCCATACTTTCCGTCCCACCCAAGGTCTGGGAGCCCCCACTCAGCAACTGTTCTGCCACAACTGGGTCCATGTAACGGGCCATCGTTCCCTTCATGCGTTTCTCCTCACTAATGTCTTCCACCATCAACATCGTGCCAATTTGACCAATCCGTTCATCACGCAAGGGCAGAATCGATAGGTTGGCTGAGCGCTCCTTATCCTGCACACTCAGCTCCGTATCCATCACCACATAGCTTTCACCACTTTTATTCACCCGCTCAAAGCGTTCGATCAACCAGCGATTGGTTCCGGTAAAGAATTGCACAGCCTTTTTGCCAACAACGCCAGCAGGCTCAACCTCAAAGAAGGTGCAGGCTGCCTGGTTGGCCGTACGGATCAGGCCGTTATCGGCAATGGTGATCACACCATTGCTCATACTTTCCAGGATCGATTCGGCATAGTCCTTCATGGTCTCAAGATCGCCATAACTTTGCCGGAGTTGGCCAGCCATGGAATTAAATGAAATGGTGAGATCGTTCACCTCATCAACACCAGTGCTCCGCAAGCGTTGATCCAAATCACCGCGGGCCATCGCGTCAGCCGCTGAAGCCACCAGGCGCAGGGGGCGTCCCACCAGGCCTGCTGTGGCTCTGCTGACGAACACCATCAAGCCAAAAGTAACAAGTAGAATGAGAAAACTATTGCGCATGGTGGCCTTTACGCTGCCCAAATAGTTGTCTTCTGGAGTAGCAACGATCACCTGCCAAGTCGTACCGGCAGGATCACTCCAAAGCTTGGTGACCAACATATAAGCCTTACCATCAATATCCCGGCGCTCTGCAAACTCAAGATCAAAACGACCACGAACGGATTGAGAAGCACCCCGGATCAAAGGATCGGCAGCTGTGGCGGCAGCCTGGCGTTGTACAACACCGTTCACCAATCGAAAAGCCTCTTGTTTGGTGGAGGTCGCCACCAACAAGCCACGACGATCCACGATCATCACCGCTCCGCCCTGGCCAATCTCTAAGCCACGCAGAAACTGACTGATCTGCGGCAACTGAATATCGCCACCAATCGCACCCCAAGGACGATTCAGGGGACCCAAGGGTTGGGAGGAACTGCTAGGCGTGCCATTCGGGCGAAGGGCCTGACGAAACCACAGCTCATTGCGAACATCAAAGGGGCTGGATCCCAAAATCTGCAGCCGGGAACCGCTCGAGGAGGTCTGCCATGTGGTCAGGGGGCGTAAACCCAGGCCCGCCGGTTGATAGCTGAGCTGTACCCCATCATTGCGATCGCGCTGAACGAGTAAATAGGCACCATCTAGGGTGCCCACCTGAATCGATCCCATGCCTGGGAAGGCTTCCATTTCGGCATGCAACAGCGGCCCTAAACGCTCCAATTGGCCAGGAGAAGCCAAACCACTGGAGAACAAACGGCTGTTGATCGTGTTGATCTGGCGGGGAGCACCAATTCTGGTATCCAGTTCCTGAACCACCCGTCCACCGATCTGCTCACCCAGCTCCTGGGTGAGTTGGTTGATAATTGAGGCTGCCATTTGGTAGCTCAGGCCCATCATCAAGGCCAAGGCCAGAACCAACTGACCAGCAAAGGGGGCAAACATCAAGCCCGGTAGACCAATGCGCTCAGGCCAGAGCCGCTGAAGCCGTTGCCAAGCTTGCCCCAAAGAATCTGCCTTGGAGCTGGCTGACTTCGGGACGCCGCGATGGGGGCCAGGGGTACCAGCCCCTGGCCCGAGCAAGGGATCAGGCGATTTCATGGGCTAGGTGAAGCTTCTGGTCATGGGGCTGTTCCGGGTGCCTTCCAGTCCTCCCATTCCACCTCCACATCGTTGAAGGCTGCTGGGTCCGGGGGAGGAATCCGGGCCACCAAATCCACGGGCAAGCCCAAGCGCTGGAACACTTCTTGCCTTTGCTCCTGCGCCATGGCGCCCAGGGAGCTCACCACATCACGAATTCGCTTTTCCTTATAAACCATGGTCATCAAAATCTCTTGCTCAGCAGAATCAAGAGCTTCAAACCATTGCAGAAAACTGCTGACTTTTTCGCTGGTGCTTCTAGTAGCCATGCTGACGTAAAGGATAAAAGTAAAGGGAAGCCTCAGTGACCCATCTTAAGAGGGGGCTGAGCGAATCCGACGCAGGGAGTCCAGGGCCTTCTCGACGGCATCGGTGATTAATGTGATAACCCGTTTTTCACGCAGTACCAAGTTAACCGTCACACTCTGGCCCGAACGCACTGGATAGCGAATGCCATCCTTACTCAGGTACTGGTGCTGAAGCGACACATAGGCCGGAAATCGGGGCTGGGGATTTTGCTGATCAGCCGGCAGGGAGTCGGTAGCAACCGACTTCAACTGGCCTGGAATGGAACCAAACTGGGTGAATGGAAAGGCATCCACCCGTACCTGGGCCACCTGGCCTGGCCTGGCAAAACCCACATCCCTGTTGGTGAGGAAAACCTTGGCTTCCATGGCTCCTCGGGGAACAACCTTCAAAAGAACTTCGTTCGCATTGGCTGAGTAGCCAGGGCTTGAGGGGACCAAGTTAAACACCAAGCCCGTCAGGGGCGAACGCATGACTTCGTACTGCTGGGCTTTGTTCACCTCGACAAGCTGACGCTCTAGATCACTAATACTCCGCAAGGATTCCTGCTGGGTCTTGATCTTTTCGGCCTGAACCTCCCGAATGTTGGCATCCGCCTGGGCCACTTCTGAGCGCAGTTCCTGTACTTTATTCTTTTGCTGCAAAAGCTGAACAATTTGGATAGCTCCAACCCCGACCAAGGGACCCAGCTTCTTCTCAATAAGGGCTTCCGTATCTGCGGAGCCTTGCAAACTTTTTTTGCGGGACATCAAGCTTTCCTGCCGTGCCTGATAGGCACGATTTTGCTCACTGAGGCGCTGATTCTCAAGCCGGATTTGGTTGCTCAGAGTTGTAGCACGCTTCTGACTCACATCAGCATCAAACTTCAACAGCGGCTGACCCGCCACAACAGTGGCTCCCTCTTTCACAAAGATCTGGCTCACCACACCAGGTGCGGGCGCCATGATCGGCCGAGAAGCGCCCTGGGCCTGGAGATCACCCGTGGCCACAATCACTTCATCAATCTTGGCTGAGCATGCATACACAAAGGCCAAGCTTGCCGTTCCAATAATGCTCCAAACCAACGCCTGGCTCCAGATCGGTGGCGGCTTCAATCTCACCTCCTGGTAGTCCAGGGGGCGCACCAGCTTGGAAGCGCGGGAATGGCGAATCAGATCGCTCAAGTCAACACAGCCTCTTGCTGATGATAAAGAGTGGCGTAGCGGCCTCCCAGTCCCATCAGCTCATCGTGGGAACCACTTTCCACCAAGGCACCCTGGTCCATCACCAAAATGCGATCGGCATGGCGCAGACTGCCAAGCCGGTGGGTGATGAAGAGCACGGTGCTTCCGCGATAGACCTCCATTAAATTGCGCGTGAGTTGTTTTTCCGTATCCACATCCAGGGCACTCGTCGCCTCATCCAGCACCAGCAAACGGGGACGCTTAAGCACCATCCTGGCAATCGCGATGCGCTGGCGCTGGCCACCACTTAAACCTGCGCCACGCTCGCCCACCGAACTGCTATAGCCAGCGGGCATCGCTTGAATGAAGTCGTGGGCACAGGCCACTTCGCAGGCCCTCGAAATCTCCTCGAATGAGGCATCGGGCCTGGTGAGCGCCAAATTCGCCATCACCGAACCATCAAAGAGCAAACTATCCTGGGGAACCACGCCAATCTGGGTTCTCAGGGAATACAGATCCACCTTGGCAATGTCATAGCCGTCAATACGAATCGTGCCCTCTGTTGGGTCATAAAGACGGGTGAGCAATTTCAGCAATGTGCTCTTGCCAGAGCCACTGGTTCCAACAACGCCAACAAATGATCCCTCTGGGATCTCGAAACTCACATTCAACAACTGAAGTGGGCCGTGGTTAGCAAAGCGAAAATTGACCGCTTCGTAGCGAATGGCGCCTTGGATTGGAGGAAGCGGCGGCAATTGCTCCCCTGCGATTTCAATCTCTTCGGGGTGGTCAACGATGTCGGCGAGCCTTTCGAGCGAAAGCGCTGTTTCCTGGAAGTTCTGCCAAAGCGTTGCCAACCGGAGCATGGGACTGGTCACATAGCCCGCCAAAATCCGGAAGGCGATGAGCTGACCCAGGGTCAGTTCCCCCTTCAAAACCAGCGTGGCCCCAACCCACAGCACCAGGAGTCCGGAAAGCTGCTCCAGGAAGTTACTAGCCGAGCCCGCGGCCGTACTGGTGAGGGTGTTGTGGAAGCCCGCCTGAATTTGGCCGCCATAGAGTTGCTGCCAGCGCCAGCGACTGTGCAATTCCATGCCCTGGCCCTTGACGGTTTCCATGCCACCCAGGGTTTCAACCAAATGGCTCTGAACCCTGGCATTGGCTTCGGCTTGATTGCGCAGCTGCCGCCGAATCACAGGGGCAGCGGCAATGGTGAGGGCAATAAAGAACGGCACAACCGCCAAGGCCCAAAACGTGAGCTGCACGCTGTAGAGCAGCATGACAGCGATATAAATCAGGGAGAAACAAGCATCCAAAACCACCGTGAGGGCGGTTCCAGTTAAGAATCGGCGTATTTTTTCGAGCTCATTGATTCGGCTACTCACTTCGCCAACGGGACGCTTGGCGAAATACCCCAAAGGCAGCCGAAGCAGATGGTCGATAATGGTTGCCCCTAGGGATATATCAATACGATTGGTGGTATCCGAAAAGAGATAGGTTCGCAGGGATCCCAACACCGCCTGGGCCACTGCCATACCCACCAGCAAGGTACCCAGCACGTTGAGGCTACTTAGGTTGCCCTGGCTAATCACCGCATCAATGATTTGCTGAACCAACAGGGGATTGAGAAGGGCAAACAATTGGACAAAGAAACTCGCAATCAGCACCTGGATCAAGACGACCCGATGCTGCATGAGAGCAGGCAAAAACCAACTCAATCCAAAGCGGGCCTTGGGGCTTGTAGCACTTCTCTCCAGGCAAAGCACCGCCAACTGGCCTTCCCCATTGAAATCGGTGAGGT
Source organism: Cyanobium sp. NIES-981 (assembly GCA_945907085.1). Taxonomy (GTDB): domain Bacteria; phylum Cyanobacteriota; class Cyanobacteriia; order PCC-6307; family Cyanobiaceae; genus Cyanobium_A. The sequence continues at coordinate 11,521 of CAMDSS010000003.1, forward strand.
CGGCATAGGCGAGCCTTTCCTGGCCCCTGCGGGGATTGCCCACCAGGGCTTCCAGGGGACCGGATTGCCAAATAACCAGGGGACGTCCCTCCTGCACGATGACCGCTGGCGTTGGCAAGCGCTGCAGCTGGGCTTCATTCACCTCCAGCATGGAGGCCCTAAGCCCCATCAGGTCACAGACTGCCGCCAACTGGATCAGGGCAATGCTCTCTGAGCCCTCCCTCTGCAATTGATCGGCCAAAATCCGCCGCAACACATCTCTGCGGAAGGGCAAATCGAAATGCCTGGCCAGCATCCGCAGACAGGCCAAGGGCTCATCAATCGGCCCCTCCCCTCGCATCTGGGGGAAAGACCCATCATCGTTGAGACGGCCGTACCAATCTTCGAGGGCATCGGTTTGCCCCTGGAACGCCACGATCGAGCCTGGGCTTTCCACCCATTCCGGATCTAAGACGACACTGGGTTTCGTGGAATCCCCTCCCAAATCGGGATCCACCACCATGGCGGCAGGTAGCCGTAACGGTGGCCACGACGGTGGCTGGGCGAGCAAACGGCCCGGCAACTTGCCCCGCACAGCCAACTCAACCGGACCTTGAACTTCCCGGCCTGGCTCGAGGCCCTCGAAGTTGTCCGAACTCACCAACCAGGACGCCCAACCTTCGGGAAAGCTGTGGGTTCCAGGGGGTAACAGCAACACCTGCTGCTCTCCAGGGGCCTCCTGCATCTGATTCGCAGCCCAGTCCCGCAGGAAGGACTTGCTGGGCAATTCGGGCCTGCGGCTCGCCGCCGCCGCCGCATACAACTCTTCGATGCTTGGGCTGGAAAAACTGGCGTTCAGCGCAGGATGTTCAGCGAGGGCCTGCAAAAAGTTTTCCGCCGGCAACAGCCACAGCTGGGTCGGCAGTGCGGCAGCCAAGGCCTGGCCCGCGACCCCCCGGAGCAAGGCAACCTGGCCCACCATCACGCCAGCCCCAATCCGCTGAATGGTGAAGGGCTCGCCCTTTTCATCCCGGCCCAAGAGCCTGAGCTGGCCCTTCACCACCAAGGCAATGCCAGGGGGAAGGCTGCCGAAGTCGAAAAGCTTTTGCCCGGGCCGCAAGCGCAGGGGCTGGAGGGACTCAGCTAAGCGGGCCTGGGCGGCTTGACTGAGCTGGTCAAAAGGAGACCATCCGGCAACAACCCGAAGAGCAAGCGCAAGGTCCAAGGGTTATGGCCTGGGTAGTGCCACCCATCGCAGCAATCGTCCTTGATTTTGCCTTGAAAACCCGAAAAGGGAAGGCGTTGGGACCCCAAACCATCAGGTCAACGGGGACGGCTGCGGCCGCCTTAATCGCCAAAGACCGTGTTTTGCTGAAGCAGCTGGGCGATGGCCCGCTCTCCCTCATCGAGCAGCAAGCGCTCCTGCATCGCCTGATCGAGGATCGCGCCGTGCAAGGCCTCAAGCCGCACAATCACCCACCAACCCTCGAGCGCCTTGGGGGGCCAAAGTTGGCCGGGCTGGCTGACCTGGAGCAACCTGGCCAATCCAGGGTGGGGCTGGGTCAGGGGCATCGGACCCACCAAACCACCAGCTTGCTTCTCCGGACCTTCGGAAAATTCTTGGGCCAATTCCGCAAAGGACGCTTCTCCCTCCTTGATTTGCAAATAGAGCTCAGACGCCAGCTCGCCATTACGGAGGCGCAGCAGGGAATAGGTGACCTGATCGAGCTCAGGCTTGCGTTTTAAAAAGATGGTCTGCAATTCAGACCCCCAGCGCTCCTGGCACCACAGCAACCACTGCCAGGAGCGGGATGCCATCCGATCGATGGCTTCGCCGTCTAATCCATGCTGCTCCATCCAGGCCTCAACCTGCTCTGGGCTGGTCAGATTGTGCTGTTGTTCCCAATCGAGGCGTAGGGGCGCCAACTGATCTGGCTCTGGCAGGGCGCGATCAGCCAACACACCATCCATGCAGCGTTCCCGCAGCACCCGATCGAGCAAACCCCAGCGGGCCAGATCCGTGGTGCTGGCCCCATACCAATCGGTTGATGGATGCATCCCTGGAGCTACTGCCTACTGGTTGAGCTTGAGCACGGCCATGAAAGCTTCTTGGGGCACGTCCACCTTGCCCATCGCCTTCATGCGTTTTTTGCCCTTGGCCTGCTTCTGCAGCAGTTTTTTCTTCCGGGAGATGTCGCCGCCGTAGCACTTGGCGAGCACGTCTTTGCGGATGGCACTGATGCTCTCGGAGGCAATCACCCGGCTACCAATGGAGGCCTGGATCGGGATTTTGAATTGCTGGCGCGGGATCAGTTCCTTGAGCTTCTCCACCAAACCCTTGCCCACGTTGTAGGCCTTATCGCGGTGCACGATCGTCGTAAGGGGATCGGCCTTTTCCGCATTGATCAGCACATCCAGGCGCACCAGTTCGTTCTTGCGGTAGCCGATCAAGCTGTATTCCATCGAGGCATAGCCCTTGGTGCGACTCTTCATTTGATCGAAGAAGTCGGTCACCACTTCGGCCAGGGGCATCTCGTAGTGCAGGGTGACCCGATCGGTGGTGATGTACTTCATATCGATGAACTCACCCCGGCGCTCCTGGCACAGCTCCATCAAGGCGCCGTTGTAGGTGTTGGGGGTATAGATCTCGAGCTTCACGTAGGGCTCTTCAATCGATTCGCGCTGCTGGGGGTCGGGCAAGGTGGCCGGGTTGTCCACCATCAAGGTGGTCCCATCGAGCATGTTCACCAGGTAGATCACCGAGGGCGCGGTGACGATCAAATCCAGGTTGTATTCCCGCTCCAACCGTTCCTGCACAATTTCCATGTGCAACAGGCCCAAAAAGCCACAGCGAAAGCCAAAGCCCATGGCACTGCTGGTTTCGGGCTCATATTTCAAGGCCGCATCCGAGAGCTGGAGCTTGTCGAGGGCTTCGCGCAGGTCGGGGTATTGGTCTGCATCGGTGGGGAAGAGGCCGCAAAACACCATCGGCTTGGCCTCGGTGTAACCCGGCAGGGCCTCCATGGCCGGATTGCTCACCAAGGTGATCGTGTCGCCCACCCGGGCATCGGCCACGGCCTTGATCGAAGCCGCCAGGTAACCCACCTCCCCGGCATGGAGTGAATCCACCTGACGCTGATCGGGCGCCATCACCCCAACTTCGTCGAGTTCATAGGTTTTCTTGCTCGCCATCAACAGCACCTTGTCGCGCTTGCTGATGGAGCCGGAAATCACCCGGAAGTAGACAATCACACCCCGGTAGGGGTCGTAGTAGGAGTCGAAGATCAGGGCCCTGAGGGGCTCGGCCACCTTGTCGGGCGGTGGTGGCACCCGATCCACGACCGCCTGAAGAATGTCGGGAACGCCCAGGCCTGTTTTGGCCGAGCAGTGGATGGCATTGGAGCAATCCAGACCAATAATCGCCTCAATTTCCTCGCTAATCCGATCCGCATCGGCACCGGGGAGATCGATCTTGTTGAGAACCGGAATGATCTCGAGATCGTTTTCAAGCGCGAGATACACGTTGGCCAGGGTTTGGGCTTCCACGCCCTGGCTGGCATCCACCACCAAGAGAGCCCCTTCACAGGCCTGCAGCGAACGACTCACCTCGTAGGAGAAATCCACGTGGCCAGGGGTATCGATCAGGTTGAGGATGTAGCTCTCGCCATCGGCGGCGGTGTACGCCATCCGGGCCGCCTGGAGCTTGATCGTGATACCCCGTTCCCGCTCCAGCTCCATGTTGTCGAGGAACTGCTCCTGCATGTCGCGAACCGCGACCGTGCCGGTTTCCTGCAGCAGCCGGTCGGCCAGGGTGGATTTCCCATGGTCGATGTGGGCAATGATGCAGAAATTGCGAATCCTGGAAACGGGCACATCAGTCATGGGACTGATCCTAAGGAGCCACGCCAGCACCGCCAGCCTGGTCGATTTGGTTTAAACCTCGACTAGGACTAAAGAAGTCCTCTTGGTCTTGATCAATGGCCTGCACCGATGCAGTGATCTGCGTCCACCAACGCCCGTTGACCGTCTTCGCCAGCCCCGGGCGTTACGTCCAAGGGCCTGGGGCCACCCATGAACTGGGGCGGGAGCTCCAACGGTTGGGACTGCAAGGCCCCGTGCTGTTTGTTGCTGGTGGCACAGCCCGGCGCGATCTTGCCCCGATTTGGCAGAGCACCTTGGCCTGCGTGGGGATCGAGCCGGTGATCGAAGCGTTTGGGGGCGAATGCAGCACCGCTGAAATCGAACGGTTGGTAGCCATAGCCCAGTCTCAAAGCTTCTCTGCCGTCGTTGGGGCAGGGGGCGGCAAAGCATCAGACACGGCTCGGGCAGTGGCTGATGCCCTCGAGCTGCCCGCCGTGATCACACCAACCTTGGCGAGCACCGACTCCCCCTGCAGCGCCCTTTCGGTGATCTACACCCCCCACGGCAGCGTGGAGGGTTTTCGCTTTTATAACCGCCATCCGTTGCTGGTCCTCGTGGATACGGAGGTGGTGGCTCGAGCCCCCAAACGCCAATTGGTGGGAGGCCTTGGCGATGCCTTAGCCACCTGGTTTGAAGCCCGCACGGTGCACGAGAGCTGTCGGCACAACGTCTTAGGGGGGCTGCCAACCACGACTGGTACCGCCCTGGCGAAACTCTGTTGCGAGATCCTGTTGGCCGATGGACCTGCGGCCTGCGCCGCCGTGGAAGCACGGGCCACTACCCCAGCATTGGAGAGGGTTGTGGAAGCGAACAATCTGCTCTCAGGACTCGGCTTTGAAAGTGGCGGCCTGGCCGTGGCCCATGCGGTGCATAACGGCATCACAGAGATCCCCGGCAGCCACCACTGCATCCATGGCGAAAAGGTGGCCTTCGGCCTGCTCACCCAATTGGTGCTCGAAGGCAGGCCCCAGGAAGAGATTGCCGAGATCTTCCGCTATCAAAAGGCGGTGGGGCTGCCGATCACCCTGGCGGAGGTGGGAGTTGATGCCAACAGCGATGACCAGCTGCTCAGGATCGCAGAACGCAGCTGCATTCCAGGCGAATCAAGCCATAACGAGCCGTTCCCTGTCACGGCATCCGCCGTGGTTTCAGCCCTGCGAACGGCTGATCAATTGGGACGCCGGCTGCACTAGCTGGATTCCGAGCGACCATCACCGACCATCCCCCTTCCTAAGCTCCTCAGTAGCAACCTCCCTTGGCCATGACCACCGAAGCCCCAACGGCCTCAACCGAAGCCAACGATCCCCGCGCCCTCACCATGGAAAACGTGGAGCGCACCCTCGACGAGGTGCGTCCCTACTTGATGGCCGATGGCGGCAACGTGGAAGTGGTGGAAATCGACGGCCCCATCGTCAAAGTGCGCCTCCAAGGGGCCTGTGGCTCCTGCCCCAGCAGCACCATGACTCTCAAAATGGGCATCGAGCGCAAGCTGCGCGAAGCCATCCCTGAAGTGGACGAAGTGGTTCAGGTGCTCTGAGGCCCAGCCAGTTGGCAGCAGCTCGCAGATAGGCTTCGGCTCACCCGATCAAAAGCCGTGCTCGACCAGCGTCTGCTGCGCGACAACCCCGAATTGATCAGCCAGCAACTGGGGCGTCGCGGCATGGCGCTTGACCTCACCAAACTGCAGTTGATCGCCAAGCAGGAGCGCGATCTTCAGGAACAGCGCAGCAATCTCCAGGCCGAAGGCAACCGGATCGGCAAGGAAGTGGGTGGCCTGATTCAAGGGGGTGAAGCCTCCAACGGCCCCGCCGTGCAAGGTCTCCGCGACCAGGGCAACCGCATCAAGCAACAGGTATCGGTGCTGGAGGAGGAGGAAAAGGAGCTCCAAGCCAAGCTGCGCGACCAATTGGCCGCCCTGCCCAACCTGCCCTCGCCCGATGCGCCGGATGGCAAGAGCGAAGCCGACAACGTTGAGATCAAGACCTGGGGCTCACCCCGGCTAGCCGCTAGCGGTGAAACCCTGGAAGAGCACTGGCAAATCGCCGAGCGCCTGGGACTGTTTGAAACGGAGCGCTCGGTGCGGATCGCCCAGAGCCGCTTTGTGACCTTGATGGGCCAGGGGGCCCGGCTCGAGCGCAGCCTGATCAACTTCATGCTCGATTTGCACACCGGCAAGGGCTACCGGGAGGTGTTGCCGCCGATCCTGGTGAACTCCGCCAGCCTGACCGGCTCGGGGCAGCTGCCCAAATTTGCCGAAGAAAGCTTCCGCTGCGCCGACGACGACCTCTGGCTCACCCCCACCGCTGAAGTTCCCGTCACCTCCTTGCATCGTGATGAGGTAATCCCCGCCGATCAGCTGCCGCTCCGTTACGTGGCCTACAGCCCCTGCTTCCGCCGGGAAGCCGGGTCCTACGGCCGCGACACCCGCGGCCTGATTCGCTTGCACCAGTTCAACAAGGTGGAGCTCTATTGGTTCTGCCACCCCGACCACTCCAGGGAGGCCCATCAGCAGATCACCGCCGATGCGGAAGCGGTGCTCGAAGCCCTGGAATTGCCCTACCGCAAAATCGAGCTTTGCACCGGCGATATCGGCTTCTCGGCAGCTCGCACCTACGACCTGGAGGTGTGGTTGCCTGGGGCCGGCGCCTACCGCGAGATCTCCAGCTGCAGCACCTGCGGTGATTTCCAGGCCCGCCGCTCGGCCATTCGCCTGAAAGACGGCAAGGGCACCCAATTGGTGCACACCCTCAATGGCAGTGGCCTGGCCGTGGGTCGCACCATGGCGGCCCTGCTTGAAACCGGCCAACAGGCCGATGGCAGCATCAAACTTCCGGCAGCCCTCGTTCCCTACTTCGGGTCCGACACCATCGGACTGGCCTAGAGGCCCGGATTAGCCAAGGGGCACAGCCCCGCGGGCTTCGCCCCAGAATGGGCCGACTAAGGGCGCTTCCTGCATGGGGGTTCTGACCGCACTGGCGATCTTGGCGGGATTGGTGGTGGTGCACGAGGCCGGCCACTTCTTTGCCGCTACATGGCAGGGCATTCGGGTGAGCAGCTTTTCGATTGGCTTTGGCCCGGTGCTGTTCGAGCGCCAGCGGCGCGGCGTGCAATTTGCTTTGCGGGCCATCCCCCTGGGGGGCTTTGTGGCCTTCCCCGATGACGACGAGGACAGCCCGATTGCCAAGGACGACCCCAACCTGCTGAGCAACCGCCCCCTACCCCAGCGGGCCCTGGTGATTGCCGCCGGCGTGCTCGCCAACCTGCTGCTCGCCTGGACCGTGTTGATCGCCCAGGGCTACTTGGTGGGCATCCCCTCCGGATTCAGCACCACCCCTGGGGTGTTGGTCTCGGCCGTGCAGCCCAACCAGGCCGCAGCGGCCGCGGGCCTCAAGGCGGGCGATCGGATCCTGGCCCTGGCCGGCCAGCAACTCGCCGGCGGCCAGGACGCCGTCGCCGATCTGGTGACCACCATCAAAGGCTCCCCGGAGCGCACCCTGACCCTGCTAGCTGAGCGGGATGGCCAGAAGCTCAAGCTCAAACTCACCCCCTCCGACCTGGGGGGGGTGGGTCGCATCGGCGCCCAGCTCCAACCCAATGGCAGCGAAGCCTTCCGCCCGGCCAGGGGCCCGCTTGAGCCCGTGCGGCAAGCCAGCCACGACCTGGCCCTGCTCACCCGCCGCACCGCCGATGGCTTTGTCACCCTGGCCACCCATTTCGGCGAAACCGCCGGCCAGGTGTCGGGGCCGGTGAAAATCGTGGAGATGGGCGCATCCCTGGCCAAGCAGGGCGGCGGCAGCCTGTTTGTGTTCACCGCCCTGATCTCGATCAACCTGGCAGTGCTGAATGCCCTGCCCCTCCCCCTGCTCGATGGCGGTCAATTCGTGCTGCTGCTGCTCGAGGGGGTACGCGGCAAGCCCCTGCCGGAGCGCTTCCAAATGGCCTTTATGCAGTCGGGTTTTGTGTTTTTGGTGGGCTTGAGCGCGGTGCTGATCGTCAAAGACACCTCCCAGCTACCCGCTGTCCAGCAGCTGTTCAACCGTTGAAGGGTCCCAAGGTGCGGGCGCCCCTCATCCTTGAGCGGCTAGGCGAGCTCTATCCCGAGGCCACCTGCTCCCTGGACTGGCGCACGCCCTATGAATTGCTGGTGGCCACCATGCTGTCGGCCCAATGCACCGATGAGCGGGTCAACAAGGTGACCCCGGCCCTGTTTGCCCGCTTCCCCGATGCCGCTGCCGCCGCCGCGGTGGAGCCGGGCGATGTGGAGCCCTACGTGCAATCCACGGGCTTTTTTCGCAACAAAGCCAAGGCGATCGTGGGCAGCTCCCGCCTGCTCATGGAACACCACGGCGGCGAGGTGCCCCAAACCATGGAGGAGCTGCTGGTGCTCCCTGGGGTGGCCCGTAAAACCGCTTCGGTGGTGCTCGCCTGGTGTTTTGGCATCAACGCCGGCGTCACCGTGGACACCCACGTGAGCCGCCTCAGCCAACGGCTGAGGCTCAGCAAGAAACGCACCCCCGCCCAGATCGAACCCGACCTGATGAAGCTGGTGCCCCAGAGCGAATGGCAAAACCTCTCGATCCGACTGATCTTCCACGGCCGGGCGGTCTGCAATGCCCGTAAGCCCCAATGCGGCACCTGCCCCATTGGCGATCTCTGCCCGATGGGTGGTCATCTCGCAAGCTAAGATCACGGATTATTAGTCCGATAGTTCCGCAGCCCGCATGGCGAAGAAGTCGATGATCGCGCGCGATGTCAAGCGCAAAAAAATGGTGACTCGCTTCGCCGGCAAGCGCGCCGCCCTCAAGGCAGCTTTCGATGCGGCCTCCGATCCCATGGAGCGTCTGGAAATTCACCGCAAGATCCAGGGCCTGCCGCGGAATAGCGCCCCGAACCGGGTGCGCAACCGTTGCTGGGCCACCGGCAAGCCCCGTGGCTACTACCGGGACTTCGGCCTCTGCCGCAACCAACTCCGCGAGCGGGCCCACAAAGGTGAGCTGCCTGGCGTTGTGAAGTCCAGCTGGTAGTCAGCTGCGATGGATTGGATCGATCAGATCCCTCTGATGCTTTCGATCGACCCGATCCCCACCTCTATCCCTCCCCCACCGGGAGCTCCAGGGCGCCGCAGGGCGCCTTTTTGATGGCCCTAAGGCGCCGCAGGGCGCTTTTTTAGTGGCCAAGACAGAAGCAAGACCCCACACCAAAACTGGAGCTTTCCAGGGAGGTCAGGGCCGGATGCGAGAATGGGAAATGAAAACAAAAGGACATAAGCCCAAGTGCAAGGACAAACTCAGTCGATCTCCTTCGATGGTCGGGAGATCCGACTGACCACAGGTCGGTTCGCTCCCCAAGCGGGGGGTTCGGTGATGGTTGAGTGCGGAGATACCGCTGTTCTGGTCACCGCCACCCGCTCCGGAGGTCGTGAAGGCATCGACTTCCTTCCCCTCATCTGCGACTACGAAGAGCGGCTGTATGCCGCCGGTCGCATCCCTGGCAGCTTTTTCCGGCGGGAAGCCCGTCCCCCCGAGCGGGCGATCCTCACCTGCCGGCTGATCGACCGCCCCATGCGGCCCCTCTTCCCCAGCTGGATGCGCGACGACATCCAAATCGTGGCCACCTGCCTGTCGCTCGATGAGCGGGTTCCACCCGATGTGCTCGCAGTAACCGGCGCCTCGATGGCCACCCTGCTGGCCAAGATCCCCTTCTACGGGCCGATGGCCGCCGTACGGGTGGGCCTGCTGGGCGACGACTTCGTGCTCAACCCCAGCTTCCGCGAGATCGAGCGCAGTGAACTGGATCTCGTCGTAGCCGGCACCCCTTCCGGCGTGATCATGGTGGAGGCGGGCGCCAACCAGCTGCCCGAGCATGACGTGATCGAAGCCATCGACTTCGGCTACGAAGCCGTGGGCGAGCTGATCAAAGCCCAACAAAACCTGCTCAAGGAACTCGGTATCGAGCAGGTGTTCCCTGAGGCCAAGCAAGAGGATTCCACCCTGCCCAAATTCCTCGAGAAGGAATGCGGCAAGGGCATTGGCGAAGTGCTGAAGCAATTCAGCCAAACCAAAACCGAGCGCGATGAAAAGCTCGATGCCATCAAGGCCGAGGTGGGCGAAAAGATCGCTGCCCTCAAAGACGGCGACGCCATCAAGGTGGCCGTGAGCAGCAACAGCAAGGTGCTGGGCAACAGCTACAAGAGCCTCACCAAGAAGCTCATGCGCGAGCAGATCATCAAAGACGGCAAGCGGGTCGATGGCCGCAACCTCGACGAGGTACGTCCGATTAGCGCCGCCGCCAGCGTGCTGCCCAAGCGCGTTCACGGTTCGGCCCTGTTCCAGCGCGGCCTTACCCAGGTGCTCTCCTGCGCCACCCTCGGCACCCCCAGCGATGCCCAGGAGATGGACGATCTCAACCCCACCACGGAGAAGACCTACCTCCACCACTACAACTTTCCCCCCTACTCCACCGGCGAAACCAAGCCGATGCGCTCCCCGGGCCGCCGGGAAATTGGCCACGGCGCCCTGGCTGAGCGGGCCCTGGTACCGGTGCTGCCCAGCAAGGAATCCTTCCCCTACGTGCTGCGCGTTGTGTCGGAATGCCTGAGCTCCAACGGCTCCACCTCCATGGGTTCGGTGTGCGGCAGCACCCTGGCTTTGATGGATGCGGGCGTGCCCCTGAAGGCCCCCGTGAGCGGCGCCGCCATGGGCCTGATCAAGGAAGGCAGTGACGTGCGGATCCTCACCGATATCCAGGGCATCGAGGATTTCCTCGGCGACATGGACTTCAAGGTGGCTGGCACCGAAAAGGGCATCACCGCCCTCCAGATGGACATGAAGATCACGGGCCTCGAGATGGCCACGATCGCTGAGGCCATTAACCAGGCCCGCCCCGCCCGTCTGCACATCCTCGAGAAGATGCTCGAGGCGATCGACAAGCCCCGCGACACCATGTCGCCCCACGCCCCACGGCTGCTCAGCTTCCGCATCGATCCGGAACTGATCGGCACGGTGATTGGTCCCGGTGGCCGCACCATCAAAGGCATCACCGAGCGCACCAACACCAAGATCGACATCGAGGACGGCGGCATCGTCACGATTGCCAGCCACGACGGTGCTGCCGCAGAAGAAGCCCAACGCATCATCGAAGGCCTCACCCGTCGCGTCAGCGAGGGTGAGGTGTTCCAGGGTTCCATCACCCGGGTGATCCCGATTGGTGCCTTTGTGGAAATCCTTCCCGGCAAGGAAGGCATGATCCACATCTCCCAGCTGTCAGAAGCCCGGGTGGAGAAGGTGGAAGACGTGGTCAACGTGGGCGACCAGGTGACCGTGCGGGTGCGCGAAATCGACAACCGCGGCCGCATCAACCTCACCCTGCGCGGCGTACCCCAGGCCGACGCTCCCGCCCCCGCCTGAACAACCGTCTGATCTACCCGATCAGGCCAGCGGTTCCACTCTCCTTAGCCGGCCCCGAGGGGCCGGCTTTTTTGTTTCGAGCGCAAAACTTAGGGGGCAAAACCCGGATCAATCACCGCCAGCGCCGCTGCCGCTTTCGCGCAGAGGGCCTGGTGGCTGGGGCCATGGCTGGCGATCAAGCAGCCCGCCTGGCGCACATCGCCGTTGTTGTAGCTGAGGGCTCTGCCATCGGCGTGGCTAAAGGCACCCCCGGCAGCCCGCAGTACGGCCTCAGGGGCGGCCATATCCCAATCCTTGGGCGCACTCTTACCGGAAAGGGAGATATAGAGATCGGCCTCACCGCGCAGGATCGTGGCCACCTTGCCGCCCACGCTGCCAATCGCCTTGGTGGCGCCCAGGACCAGCGCTGAGAGCAACTGCTCCAACCGCTGGTCGCGGTGGTTGCGGCTCGCCACCAGCACCAACTCAGAGAGCTCCTGGCGGCTGCTGAAGCTCACCGGGTAACGCTCGCCCGCGCGGTTTTCCCGCCAGGCCTCCCCGGCGGATCCCGTCAACGCCGGGAGCACGCCAAACCACAACTCCCCCAGCTCCGGCAGCAACACCACCCCCAGCACCGCCTGCTGGCGATGCACCAGGGCCAGGTGCACCGCGTACTCGCCAGTGCCCTGAAGAAAATCCTTGGTGCCATCCAGCGGATCAAGGATCCACAACCATTCGGCAGCAAGGCCTTGGCCGGCTGGCACGTCAGCCAGCTGCTCCTTGGCCGTTTCCTCGCTGAGCAGGGTCCAGTCGGCACCAGGGAAGGCCGCGCCCAAGCCATCAAGCAGCCATTGGTTCACCGCCAGATCGGCCGCTGAGACAGGGCCCTCACCACCATCGTCGACGCTGAGTGCCTTGGCAAAGCCGTAGGGGGGCTGCTCACCCCGGCCATAGGCCAGAAGGATGTCGGCAGCGCCCCAACTCAACCGCCTTAGCTCCGCCAGGAGGGCATCACGGCCGATGCCCGAGGGCAGAGCAAGGGGAGCCGGCATCATGGGAGGGCTGGAAGCAGCATTGTGCAGGAGCCGCGTGCCGTGCAAGCCACCGAACCCGCCGCCGGCGTGCTCTATCTGGTGGGAACACCGATTGGCAATCTGGCCGACCTCTCCCCCCGGGCCCGCCAGGTGCTCAGCGGCGTGCAGCGCATCGCCTGCGAAGACACCCGCCGCAGCGGCCTGCTGCTGCACAGCCTGGAGATCAAAAACCGGCTGGTGAGCTTCCATGCCCACAACCAAACGGCCCGCATCCCCGAATTACTGGCGGCCTTGGAGGCCGGCGAAGCGATTGCGGTGGTGAGCGATGCCGGCCTGCCCGGCATCTCCGATCCAGGCGAAGTCCTGGTGGCCGAAGCCCGAAACCAGGGCCGCACGGTGATTTGCATTCCAGGCCCTAGTGCCGTTACCACCGCCTTGGTGAGCAGCGGCTTGCCCTGCGGCCGCTTTTGCTTTGAGGGGTTCCTGCCAGCCAAGGCCAGTCAACGGCGCAAAAAACTTGAGGAGCTGGGGGGGGAGGAACGCACCGTGGTGCTGTTTGAGGCGCCCCACAGGCTTGTTGATCTGCTGGAAGACGTTTTGGCGGTGCTGGGTGATCGGCCCCTACGGGTAGCGCGGGAGCTCACCAAAAAACACGAGGAGCAGGTGGGGCCCACGGTGGCGATCGCCTTGGCGCACTTCCGCCAGACCCCCCCACTAGGGGAGTGCACCGTGGTGCTCGGGGGCGCGCCCCCAAAAGCTGAACCCATCTGGAATCCCGAGGCCCTACGCCAGGAGCTGCAGGAGTTGGTGAAAGGGGGCATGGGCAGCAAGGAAGCAGCCAAGGCTTTGGCTGAGCGCAGCGGCCACAACAAGCGGGAGCTTTACGCCCTGCTCCACGCCAGAGAGACGGAGGCGACCTAACCAGGCAAACTCTCAAGGCTGGCTAGCTCGTTGATGGCCCCGATGGTTGTGGTTGTGCGCCTGCGATTGCTGCTCTCCAGCCTGGTGGGCGGGGGGATGCTGCTGCTGATCCTGTGCCTGGGGGCCCAAAACCTGGACCAGCGCACCAGCTTGAACCTGGCTGCGAGCCGCACCGCACCCCTACCGACGGGATTCCTGGTGGGGCTAGCGCTGGTGGTGGGCGTGATCAGCGGCGGATGCACGGCCGCCCTGCTGATACCCCAGGGCGATCAGCTACCGGGCAGGGAATAGAGGCTGCCTTCCATCACCACCCGGGTGATGCCCTGGGCCACCAGATAGGGGGCCGTGCGCTCCAAGATGCGGGTGTCCGGCACCTTGATGACCCGCTGGGTGCGGCCGCAATGGCGCTTGGCCTGGCGGGGGTTGGCGAACACCATTAGGGCCTGGCGCCCTTCTTCGTCGGCGGGGAGCTGGCCGAGCTCGGGGAAGTCGGTCAGGGGCTTGGCCTGGAGCTCAACGGTCTTATCCACCAGCATGTAGACGCTGGCTGGCAGCGCCGCATCACCCAGGGGTTGGCACGGGACCGGCTGGAAGCTGTGCCCCACCAGGGCGATGGGCACGGCTACGAATTGCTCAACGAAGTCATCGCTGTCGCCATCAGCGTCGTCGCCTTCTGCATCAACGCCATCACAGTCGTCGCCATCGCTGTCGTCAGCGAAGTCGTCGGCATCGGCAATGGCCAAGACCACCGGGGCCTCAAGGGCGAGGTCGGGCTCGGCTGCAAGTTCGCGTTGGATTTCAGCCGCGACCACCACAGGTTGCAACTCGGGCTGGGGCTGTAACTGCAACTCAGGTTGCGATTCAGGCTCCTCAGGCGCCGCGGCCTTGGGGACGGCCTCTTTGGACTGGGTGGGCTTGCTGCCACCCCTGGCCCGTTGCTGCTTGAGCTGCTCGTAGTCCGAGGGAGTCAAGGTGGCTTTCACCACGCGGGTCACCGTGTTGATGCTGCAGCCGTAGGCATCGGCCAGCTCCTGGCTAGCCGCCCCATCGCGATAACGAGCTACCAGCTCGCTTTTCTGGCTATCAGTGAGCCGGGTGGCCGCCATGGAGCACAAGCTGAGCAGCCAGCCACTCTAGGGGCCTCCTGTGGCATCACTGGCACAATGCCCAAAGCGCTGGCATCGGCGCCACATTGCTCCCTTAGCTCAGCCGGATAGAGCAGCTGCCTTCTAAGCAGCCGGTCGATGGTTCGAATCCATCAGGGGGCGTT
>CAMDSS010000004.1 GCA_945907085.1 Cyanobium sp. NIES-981
CAGGCCAGGGGGGCAACTCAGGCCCTTTTGGCTGCAGCTGTAGGCCAGGTCGACCTTCCAGTCGTCGAGGTAGAGGGGAACGGCCCCCAAGGACGTCACCGTATCCAGCAGTAACAGGCAGTCGTACTTGCGGCAGAGATCGCCCACACCCTCCATGGGCTGGCAGATGCCGGTGGATGTTTCGGCATGAACAATGGCAAGGATCGCCGGGCGGTGCAGGGCGAGGGCCTGCTCGAGCTCATCGAGGCTGAAGGCTTCCCCCCAGGGGCGTTCAATCGTGACCACCTCAGCGCGGTAACGGCTTGCCATATCGGCCAAACGCAAACCGAAATAGCCCTTCACCGCGACCAGCACCTTGTCGCCAGGTTCGATCGTGTTGGCCAGGGTGGCCTCCATGGCAGCACTTCCGGTGCCGCTCATGGGAATGGTGAGCCGGTTATCGGTCTGCCAGGTGTAGCGCAGCAGTTCCTGCACTTCCCCCATCAACTCAACGTAGAGGGGATCGAGGTGGCCGATGGGGGTGCGGGCCAGGGCCTGCAGCACCGTGGGATGGGCATTGGAAGGGCCTGGTCCCAGCAGCAGCCTGTCAGGAGTGGCGATCGGAGCCAGCGTGCGGCGATGGGCTTGATTCAGGGAAGGCAGCACGGGAAGAGGAGCCAAGAACCGATCGTGAAGCAAAGATGAGCCTACTGATGCACCAGAGGCCGGGTTTTCGGTGGAGCCCAGTGAAACGGGAGGTGCTCAGCGAGCCCGCACGTTGGTGGCGGCCAAACCGCGGCAGAGGTGATCAAAGGGAACACGCACAACAGCCGATGCGTCGATACCAGCGGCTGAGAGCTGCTCACAAATCACATCGGCGAGCAGGGCGATGCTGCGCACCGTGGGCCCCGTGGGCACACCCAGACTCTTATAGGTGTCATCCAATCCGTTCAGCACCCTTTCGTTGAGGATCGTGGCGTCATCTGCAATCAGGGCGTAGCTGGCGTAGCGGAGGAAATAGTCCATATCCCGCAGGCAGGCCGACAGACGCCGGGTGGTGTAGGCGTTGCCCCCGGGGAGGATCAGTTCCGGATCCTCTAGCCATAGGCGCTGGGCGGCCTCCCGTACCAATTCGGCAGCCTCCCGGTTGATCAGCTCAACCGCTGCCAGACGAACCTGGGCTTCGGAGAAATAGGAGGAAATGCGATCGATCGCATCACGATCCAGGTAACGGCCCAGTTGGTCATAACGGCCGATCAAGCCGGTAATGGCATCGCGCATGGCGGAATCGGATCGACGCACCTGGGCCGGAACGTAGCACCAGAAACAACCCAAATCCCAGGCCTGGGATGGGTTTTGGGGAATTTGACAGAAACGGTTACGCAACGCGGGCCTTTGTTTTGGTTACTACTGCTACAAATGGGGGCTGGGCCGGGTCCGTACGGTCCGCCAACGCCGCTTTGGATCGGCTTCCACCCCTTTGATCGTCATGGCTAAAACCGCCCAAGACGTCCTGCGTCAAATCAAGGACGAGGGCATCGAACTCATCGACCTGAAGTTCGTTGACCTTCACGGCAAGTGGCAGCACCTCACGGTCTGCAACGACTTGCTCGATGAGGCCGCCTTCACGGAAGGCGTGGCCTTCGACGGTTCGTCGATTCGCGGCTGGAAAGCCATCAACGAATCGGACATGGCGATGGTGCCCGATCCCAACACCGCCTGGATTGACCCCTTCTACAGCCACAAAACCCTCAGCCTGATCTGCTCGATTCAGGAACCCCGCAGCGGCAAGCCCTATGCCCGCTGCCCCAGGGCCCTGGCCCAAAAGGCCCTTGATTACCTCGCCTCCACAGGCCTGGCCGACACGGCCTACTTCGGACCAGAACCGGAGTTCTTCGTCTTCGATGACGTGCGCTACAAGAGCGCCAATGGATCCAGCTTCTACAGCGTGGATTCCGTGGAAGCACCTTGGAATAACGACCGGGTCGAAGAAGGTGGAAACCTCGCCTACAAAATTCAGCTGAAAGAGGGTTACTTCCCCGTCGCTCCCAACGACACCCTCCAAGACATGCGGAGTGAAATGCTTCTCACCATGGCGAGCCTGGGGGTTCCCATTGAAAAGCAGCACCACGAGGTCGCGACCGCCCAACACGAGCTGGGCATGAAGTTTGCCGAGCTGATCAGCGCGGCCGACAACGTCATGATTTACAAGTACGTCGTGCGCAACATTGCCAAGAAGTACGGCAAGACAGCCACCTTCATGCCCAAGCCGGTGTTTGGCGATAACGGCAGCGGCATGCACGTGCACCAGAGCCTCTGGAAGGGCGGCAACCCCCTCTTCTTTGGTGAAGGCACCTACGCCAACCTCTCCCAAACCGCCCGTTGGTACATCGGCGGTCTGCTGAAGCATGCCCCGAGCTTCCTGGCCTTCACCAACCCCACCACCAACAGCTACAAGCGGTTGGTACCAGGGTTTGAGGCCCCGGTGAACCTGGTGTACTCCCAGGGCAACCGTTCGGCGGCGGTGCGCATTCCCCTAACCGGTCCGAGCCCGAAGGCCAAGCGCCTGGAATTCCGTTCCGGCGATGCCCTCTCCAACCCCTACATCGGCTTCGCAGCCATGTTGATGGCGGGTATTGATGGCATCAACAATCAGATTGATCCCGGTGACGGCACCGACGTCGACCTATTCGAACTCTCCACCGAGGAGCTTTCGAAGATTGCCACCGTGCCTTCATCGCTCAACGGCTCCCTCGAGGCCCTCAAGGCCGACAAGGATTACCTGCTCGCCGGCGGTGTCTTCACCGAAGACTTCATCGACAACTGGGTTTCGATGAAATACGAGGAGGTGCAACAGCTGCGCCAGCGGCCCCACCCCCACGAGTTCACCATGTACTACGACGCCTAAGGCAAAAGGCTTGATGCCAGGCGAGTTACACCAGCCCCTCGTGGTATTGGCCTTCATCAAAGGTCAGGCCGTGAGGGGTTTTTCTTTGTCAAGAACCTGCCGGCCAGGGCCGGGGGCCACCCAGCAGAAACGGTCAGGCCGATGGCCATCGATCGACAGATCAAACGCCGAAACAGCATCCTGGTCGCCCCGTTGAAACCAGGGAGTAAGGCATGCAAATTGGCAAGACAGCAATGTGGTTGGTCTGCCTGAACGGTTTGACGGCAGACAAGCGTCGTCCAGTTGCAATTTGCCAGAGCGCTCTGATCTGACCAGTGGCTGGAGGCAACCAGGCCCCATCCACCCGCCTTGCCTTCGTTTGGATACCGAATCGCACGACGAGCCTGATCAGGGGATCAATCAACACCACGGTTAAGGCGGGGTGAACAATCCAAAGCCAGTCGATCGTTTCCAGAGCTGGGTAGTGCCCAGCCCTCCTATGCTCCAAGGCGAAGGGTCAACCACGCGACCTCGTTTGTGATCTCCTACGGGACGCTTTTCACTCAAAAGCTTCAGACAGAGTTGGAACAGGCCTCTGGTGCTGGTTGAAATCGTCTTTTATGGAAAATGTTTTTGTTTATAAACATCTTTACCTGAATAACCACGAGAGCATCAAACAATGGCCACTAAACCCGGGCTTTTGCTTCCCAATCCAGACATGGCTAAACAGCTTGATCAGGCCCAGTGATTTCTAGAATTCTTGCAGCAGGCCTCATTGCGGCTCTTGGCCTGCACTACTTGATCTGGCGTATTAGCAGCAGCTTGAACTTCAGTTCAATGGCATCCTCAGGGCTAAGCCTTGCAATGCTTGCTGCGGAACTTCTCCTACTGGGCAGTGCCTTTTTGCAGCTGCTATTCAGTTCACTACCAGGGCCCGATTATCGCGTTGAGATTAACTTGGCTGCTGAAAAACTAGCAACCAAAAGGCTTCTCGACCCCCATGGTGTCCCCAAGGTTGCCGTTTTGGTTCCCTGCTGTGGAGAGCCCATAGAGGTGATCGAGCGGTGCCTGAGGGGTTGCCTCTTTCTTGACTATCCCAATTTTGAACTTTGGCTTTTGGACGATGCTAATAGGCAAGAGCTGGCCATACTAAGCGACAAACTGGGTTGTCATTATTTAGCTCGCCCGCAACGAATCCATGCCAAGGCAGGCAATCTGAATTATGCATTACCCCATCTTCAAGCGGAGTTAATTGCTGTATTTGATGCAGATGTGGTACCACTGAGAAACTTTCTTAACCGCACGGTTGGTCTGTTTAGGGATCCGCTTGTGGGATTTGTCCAGACACCCCAAACCTATATGAACGCAGATCCGGTAATGCGCAATCTACGCCTAGAGCGATGGTTGATGCCAGACGAAGAAAGCTTCTACCGATGGATTCAACCTGATCGCCAACGCCTTGGAGCCGTTGTATGTGCTGGCACTTCATTTGTGATGCGTTGCCAGAGCCTGCAGGAGATCGGTGGCTTTGAGACGCAGACGTCGTCGGAAGACCTCGCCACTGGAATTCGCATCATCGCGGCCGGTTATCGAGGTCTTTATGTTCCAGAAAAACTGAGTGCCGGGCTGGCTCCTTTTACGATCGGAGCCATGGCCAGACAACGAAGTCGCTGGGCCAGTGGCACGATTCAGACCCTACGTACTGGAGCAAATCCACTCAAAATTCCAGGCCTCAACCCCCTTCAGCGCCTGGCATTTCTTGAAGGAATTTTGCATTGGTGCAATGTTTTACCCCAGTTGCTTTTGCTACTTGTCCCCATCAGCATTGGGCTCTTTGGAATCTTCCCCTATCGCATTGACTCCGGCGGCTTACTTACAACAGTACTACCATTTTACCTGAGCCAGTTGATCTTAATACCTTGGCTAAGCGGTGGTTCCAGGGGTGCTCTCATGCCCGAACTCTATCGCTGGGTGTTTATTCTACCTTTGGCTGAAAGTGTCGTTTCAACCCTGTTGGGGAAGCCGAAGGGTTTTCAAGTCACTCCCAAAACGATCTCAAATGATCGAGTCAGCGGCTCAAGAATTCGTTTAATCGCTCCCTTGTTGACGATCCTGGCTATTCAACTTCTCAGTTCATTGACTCTGATAACGAACCACCCACTGGTTCCTTCCACGTCTGGTTTCGACAGTTTGGCACGGATGCTGGCGCTGGGCTGGGGATTGTTGAATAGCCTCCTGTTGGCCACAGCGATCCGAAGCTGCTCGGATCGGTACAGGACCGATACAACTCCCTGGTTTTCTCTCAATTCACGGGCTGTTCTATACGAGTCTGATTTATACCCTGGTCAACCAGTATTCATTAAAGCAATCAGCGAGCAGGGCTGTGAATTCGAACGACCAAATTCCAATAGCCTTGACTTGATAGCCATGGAACAAAATCCATGCCTTCTTTTCAAAACGGGAGATCTCTCCGGATCCTGGCCTGTCAAGGTGTTGCGTCGTCAACAGCGCAACGGCAGCCAACGCATCGGTGTCTCCTGGGAAGCAATGGAGGATCACCAGACTGAGCAACTCCAGACATTTCTGTACCGCAGAGAGAAGCTCTGGCCTGTGCGCTGGGCCCCATTCGATGGCTTCGCCATGCTGGCCTTAATCAGGCGCCTACTTCAACGGCCTATCCCTGAAGATTGGTTCAGTCGCAGTCAAGTTCTCGTCAGCATTCCCTCTGAAGAGGGGCTTGTTAGTGGCGATCCAGCTGATCGGTAGCAATCGCTTCACCCATGGGAACGGCCGCCGCCAAGGATGATGGGCAAAACCCAAGACTCCATGCCCAGTTCCCCGCGTCTCTCCGCCTTCCAGACGATTCAGGAGCGGCCCGCCCCGGCCACGCGTCCTACGGCACCCCTCAAGGAACTCTGGGCCCAGGACGTTTTTGATCTGGTCAAGATGAAGGCGGCCCTGCCCAAGGACGTTTTCAAGTCGGTCCAAAAGACGATTAAGGACGGCGGAAAGCTCGATGGAACCGTGGCCAACGTGGTAGCCCAAGCCATGAAGGAATGGGCCACCAGCCGGGGAGCCCTTTACTACGCACACGTTTTCTACCCACTCACCAACTCCACCGCCGAAAAGCACGACGGCTTCATCTCGGTGCAGGGGGATGGTTCCACCATCACCGAATTCACCGGCAAGGTTTTGGTACAGGGGGAGCCCGATGGCTCCTCCTTCCCGAACGGCGGCATCCGCTCCACCTTTGAGGCCCGGGGCTACACAGCCTGGGACATCACCAGCCCCGCCTTCCTGATGGAGACCCCCAACGGGGTCACCTTCTGTATTCCCACGGTCTTCATTTCCTGGACCGGCGAAGCCCTCGACAAGAAAACTCCCCTGCTGCGCTCGAATGCGGCCATGAACCGCCAGGCCCAGCGGTTGCTCAAGCTGCTCGGCTGCCAGGAGGTGGCCCCGGTCAACTCGAGTTGTGGCGCGGAGCAGGAGTATTTCCTGGTGGATAGCAGCTTCGTTGCCCTGCGCTCCGACCTCCTGCTCACCGGCCGCACCCTGTTCGGCCATCCCTCGGCCAAGGGCCAACAGTTCGACGACCACTACTTCGGCGCCATCCCGGAGCG
This sequence comes from Cyanobium sp. NIES-981, assembly GCA_945907085.1. Classification (GTDB taxonomy): domain Bacteria; phylum Cyanobacteriota; class Cyanobacteriia; order PCC-6307; family Cyanobiaceae; genus Cyanobium_A. Next base: position 6,490 of record CAMDSS010000004.1, read on the forward strand.
GGTCCAGGTCTTCATGCAAGACGTGGAGCGCCAGATGTACACCCTGGGCATTCCCGCCAAGACCCGTCACAACGAAGTAGCCCCGGGCCAGTTCGAGATTGCGCCGTTCTTCGAGGCGGCCAATGTGGCCACCGACCACCAGCAGCTCACCATGACGCTGCTTAAAAACACGGCTCGGAAACATGGCTTGACGTGCCTATTGCACGAAAAGCCCTTCGAAGGCATCAACGGCTCCGGAAAGCACGTCAACTGGTCGGTGGGCAATGCCACCCAGGGCAATTTGCTCGATCCCGGCAGCACCCCGCACGAGAACATGCAATTCCTGCTGTTCTGCGGCGCCGTGATTCGCGGCGTGCACTCCTATGGGCCCCTGCTGCGGGCCGTGGTCGCCACCGCCGGCAATGACCACCGACTCGGAGCCAACGAGGCGCCGCCGGCGATCATCTCGGTGTACCTCGGCAGCCAGCTCGAAGATGTGTTCAAACAAATTCTTGTGGGTGAGGTGACCGGGTCGGCAGCCGCCGGTGTGATGCAACTGGGTGTCGACACCCTGCCCGAATTCCTCAAGGACCCGGGTGATCGCAACCGCACATCCCCCTTCGCCTTTACCGGCAACCGCTTCGAATTCCGGGCCGTTGGCTCAAACCAGTCCGTGGCTGGACCGCTAGTGGCGATGAACACAATCCTGGCCGATTCGCTCCAATTCGTTGGCAATGAATTGGAAGCCAAGCTCAATGCCGGCGATTCCCTAGAAACCGCCGCCTACGCGGTACTGAAGGGGATCATGCAGAACCACGGAGCCGTGGTGTTCGGAGGCGATGGCTATTCGAAGGAATGGCACCGCATGGCCGTCGAGGAACGGGGCCTCGAAAATCTCCACAACACCGCCGAAGCCCTGGGCGTCCTGAAACGTCCTGCCATCCGTGAGCTGTTCGCCAGTGTGGGGGTTCTCAGCCCCGTGGAACTCGAAAGCCGTTACGAGGTCTACGCCGAGCAGTATGTGCTCGCGATTGAAGTGGAGGCCAAGCTGGCCCTGCAGATGGCTCGCACCCAGATCTATCCCGCCGTGATGGGCTACCTGGGGCAACTCTCAAGCTCGTTGCATCACCAGGAGAGCCTGGCCCTCCCCTGCGACCGGGGATTGGTCAGCACCATCGCCAGCCTCAACCAACAGCTCCTGCAGACCTGCACCAAGCTCGATGGGGCAATCGCCAACCCACCCCATGGCGATGTTCAGGGCCACATGAACCATTGCGCCAACACCCTTCTTCCCCTGATGGAATCGCTACGGGAGGCGGTGGACAGCCTGGAGGCCTTGGTGGACGACGCCATCTGGCCCCTACCCACCTACCAGGAGATGCTGTTCATCAAGTAGGCGCCTCCACGGCGCCCTCAACCAGCTCAGGCCGTTCCGCCCGAAATAGGCCCACATCCACGCCCAGGTGCTGGTCCGGCCGCCCCGTGATCAGCAGGGCAGTGCGCTGGCGGGTGGCGATCTGCCACATCCATTTGCTGAACAGGGCGATACGGTTTTCGGTGTCGGGGATAAAGGCCAAATGGGCCAGGGCCCACACCACCCAGCCGGCCAGGCCTGTGAGGTGCACACCCCACAGGTCGGCCACGGCATACCAGGGACCAATCACCGCCATGGTGCCCAGGTCTTGCCAGCGGAAGGGAGCCATTGTTTGGCCCGTGAGACCGGCCAGGATGTCGCGGGCGACCCAGCCACCAGCCTGAACCGCCGGTCCAGCTGTGCCCGGCAGGGGTTTGGCATCTGTGGTGTGGGTGTAGGAGCAAAGATCGCCCACCGCCCGGATGGCCGGATAGCCAGGGATCGAGAAATCGGGACTCACCACCAGCCGGCCGCCCCGATCAACGGCACAACCGGTGCGTTCGCTCAAAAGCGCTCCCAATCGGGAAGCCCGCACCCCAGCTGTCCAGCAGATGGTGGCCGCCTCGAGCTGCTGGACCCCAGCTGAACCGAGCAGGCAGACGCACCCAGGGGCGATCGATTCAACCTTGTGGCCCAGCTGCAACTCCACCCCGGCCCCCTCCAGGTGGCCAGCGGCGGCGGCCGAAAGAGGCGGAGCCATGGTGGGCAACACCCGCTCCACCAGGTCGACCAAAACAACCCGACAGTCGCTCTGACGGAGTTGCTTGTAATTGCGCTGGACGGCCCGGTGCATCAACTCGATCAGGGACCCGGCCAGCTCGCAACCGGCGGGGCCCGCACCCACCACCACCACGGTCTGCAGAAACGCCCGTTGCTTGGGGTCCGTGGTTTGTTCGGCCTCCTCGAGGGCCATCAACAGCCGCCGCCGGATCTCATCGGCATGCTCGAGGATCTTCATCGGCGGGGCCAGGGCCCTCCATTCCTCCCGCCCGAAATAGGTGCTCCCCGAGCCGGTGGCCAGGACCAGCTGGTCGTAGCCGTAGTGCTGGCCGTTAAACACCACCTGGCGAGCCTCTGGATCGATGTCGACCACCTCACCAAGCAGGATCTGGATATTCGGCGCATCGCCCACCATTTGACGCAGGGGCGAGGCGATATCGGCCTCCGACACCAATCCCGATGCCACCTGATAAAGGAGGGGTTGGAACAGGTTGAAGTTGCGTTTATCGATCAGCGTGACGCGGACTGGCTGGCGCGCGAGGGAGTGGCAGATCTTCAGGCCCGCGAAACCACCGCCAACCACCACCACGTGGGGCCAGGTGCGCATCACCTGCTCGGGCGGATCGAGTTCGAGAAAAAAGCGTTCCATGGGCTGGCGACCCCCAGCCTGATTGTCAAATCTATGGGCTCAATTGATTGGGGTGACCATTCCGGATGTTCCAGTCGTGGCTTGCACACAAAGAATCGGAAGCCTGGCCCAGGAAGCTCGAGCCTGGTTCGGACTCCAATTCACACCAGCAGACCCCGATCCGTTGGAATGGGACCACTGCTAAGCCCCGCCATGCCTGATCAGATCACCAAGCTGGCTTACCAAACGATGCAGCAGGGCAAAAGCTTGCTAGGGCTGGCCCATAAGGAAGTGAGTACCCGGCTGATGGGGGTCCTCTCCCCCAAGGGAATTCCGAAAACCGTGCCCGTTCCCCCGGAACTCATGGGCCGGCTGAAGACGGCAATGGATGCGCTTCAGGAACGGGACTGGCAGGAAGCGGAACAGGGCCTCTATCCCAGCTCCCTGCTCTTTGACGCCCCCTGGCTTGACTGGGCTAGCCGCTATCCCATGGTTTGGCTGGACATGCCAAGCACCTGGAACCGGCGGCGAGAACGCAATGTGCGCGACCTACCCGATGACGTGGACGCCGGGGGCTATCCCGACTACTACCTCCAAAATTTCCACCACCAAACCGATGGCTACCTGAGTGACCACTCAGCGGCGCTCTACGACCTTCAGGTTGAAATCCTGTTCAACGGCACGGCAGATCCCATGCGCCGCCGGGTGATCGCTCCCCTGGTTCGGGGGTTGCGGACCTTTGCTGGGCGTCCTGCTGGCCAAATCAGGGTGTTGGATGTGGCCACCGGCACGGGCCGCACCCTCCGGCAAATCCGAGGGGCCCTGCCCAAAGCCCAACTGGTGGGCCTGGATCTATCCAGTGCCTACCTGCGCCAAGCCAATAAGTGGCTGGGCCAACTCCCTGGAGAGCTTCCCCAGCTGGTGCAAGGCAATGGCGAAACCATGCCCTTCGCCGAGGGCACCTTCCAGGGGGTGTCCTGCGTTTTCCTGATGCACGAGCTCCCTGGAGAAGCGCGTCAAAACGTGATCAATGACTGCTTCCGCATCCTGGAGGCCGGCGGGGTGATCACCCTTGCCGATTCCGTGCAACTGGCCGATTCACCCCAATTCAGCACGGTGATGGAAAACTTTCGACGGGTGTTTCACGAGCCCTATTACCGCGATTACATCAGCGACGACATCGAAGCCCGGCTGAAGGCCGCCGGCTTTGAAGCCGTGGTGGCTGAATCCCACTTCATGACCCGGGTCTGGACCGCCCGCAAGCCCCAAAAGCCAGGGCAAACTCCCTAGTGGTGCAACCACCAGGCGATCAGGAATCCGCCGGTGCCCCAGCGCAGACCCCGCCAAAACAGCCGCTCGGCGTGATTGGTGGGGGCCAATTCCTTGGGCAAGGGATCGAGCAACCGTTGGGTGAGGGCTAGCCGTTGACGCTGGCGCCTTTGGCTCACCCCCGTGCTGCGGCTGGCCAGGGAACCCTGGGTCAGCAGTCCATCCAACAGGTGGAGAAGCCGCACGGGTTGGCGGACAGGCTGGGCCATTGCCACTGAGATCTCGGTACCGCCAGGATGGGACCAAAGCCGCATCGCCGTCTAGTGGTTACCAAGCGTCAGTGGCCTGACCAAAGCCAAGATCTGGCCGAGCAGTTGCAGCGCTCCTTAGCGATTGGCGATCGCGATTGGCACGCCCTTAAAAGTCAACGGCCCCGCCGCGCCGCCGAGCAACTCGCCGCGGCGCTGGTGCAACTCCTGAGTGGCGACGATCCCGGCCAATCCAGCCCAACGGAAGCAAGGCAGCGGGCCATCGACTTGGCTGAGCACGGCCTGCTGTGGCTCAAAGCTGAACTCAACGATCCCGGCTGCCCCAGCCACGGCCGATAGCCACGGTTCCCATGCGCCTGCGCGTGATCGCCAGTTGGACCCGATTTCCCCTGGGGCTCCAGCGGACATCGTCAAAGCACTGGTGGATCAAAAACAATCCCCGCCCGGCGGTGGCGCCATGGTGCAAGGGCAGCTGGCCCAGGGTGCGCTGATCTGGGTGCCGCTGAAAAGCAAATCCGGCTCCTTCGTCTTGCACCTGCCAGATCAGCCAGAAAGCACTCTCAATTCTGCGAACCCTCAAAGATTTGGAGGGGTCAGCGTTGTTGCCATGCCGCACGGCATTGACCAGGGCTTCATGGAGGCCCAATTTCAACTCCGCCTGGAGTTGCCGGCAAGCCACCGGTTCAAGCAGCAACTCCACCAAGGGAGCCAGCTGGAGGGTGGATGGCGTGATGAAATCTGACCAGCGCAGCGCCAACGACCCATCGCTCCAACGATGCTTTGACCCTAACGGCGGGCGATCAGCTGGCGATGCGCTTCAGCAGGCGATCCGCTTCAACAGGCGATGCGCTTCGACAGGCCGCGGTGGTTCAAAAGAGCATCCATCAAGCGCACCCCCCGCAGCTGGTTGACCAAGGGCATGTGCCCTTCTGGTGCATCGATCGACCACTGAAAGCTGCCTGGATAGCGGGTCCATAGCCCGTCCAGCTTCCAGCCCAATTTGGTCCACAATGCCTCCCAACGGCCATTGCAACTCCGCAGCAGCCTGGATTGCACCGAAAAACCAAACCGGCCGCGGGAGAAACACACCCACAGGCGATCGAGGGTTTCTAGGTCGACGGCACCCATGCGGGGCACCTCGCTGTAATACACGTAACCCCGCTGGACGGCATCAGCACCGGCCAATTGCCTCAGAATTGCACTGGTTTGCCGGTCGGCCTCCTCCCAATCCTGCAAAACCAAAAGCTGTTGCAGGGGGGCGTAATCCACACCCTGGGAGCTGGTGGTGGCCAACCAGCCATCCGGGAAACGGGCGAAGAAGACGTCCCGATGGGGGCCCCCATCGGCCACAAGCCATTGGATCAACAGACCCGCTGCCCAGTCATCGCCAGTGGCGTCCAAGCCATCGAGATGGCCCATGATCAGCGGCTGAATCTCGGCCAGCCGCTCTTGGAGTTGGGGGATCAGGCTCCGCCTTTGACGCTCGGAAGCCGCCTGAAAACGCTCAAGCAGGGCTTCTGGGGTGGCAGGGGCGGTGACCGGAGGTCCGGAAAGCATGGAAGGACCGAGCGCGCGCAGGCCAGGTATGGCTCACTATGTCAGGAGAGCTCAAGGGATTGCGATGCAGGCCGAGGGCCCGCGCTTACCAATTGAAGACTTTCTCGAGCTGGACGCCCCGATTGTGGATGTGCGCAGTCCTGGGGAATACCAGCAGGGCCACATCCCTGGCGCCCACAATCTGCCCCTGTTTACCGACGCGGAACGGGCCGCCGTTGGCACCAAGTACAAGCAGGAGGGGCGTCAGAGCGCGGTCCAACTAGGCCTGGAGTTGGTGGGACCGAAACTCGCGACCATGGCCGCCGCACTCCAGGCCATCGCAGCCCCTGGCAGGGATGGCCTGACAACTGGGAGTGGCAAAACGGCCCTGGGCATCCATTGCTGGCGCGGTGGCATGCGCTCAGCCAGCGTGGCCTGGCTGGCGGGCACCCTGGAGCTGCCCGTGGTGCTGCTGGAGGGGGGCTACAAGCGTTTTCGCCACTGGGTGTTGGCCGAGATGGAGAAACCAAGGCACCTGCTGGTGTTGGGTGGACGCACCGGAACTGGAAAGACAGATCTGCTCTTGGAACTGCACAGGCGCGGCGCCGCCGTGGTGGATCTCGAAGGGCTCGCCAATCACCGGGGCAGCAGTTTTGGCGGCCTGGGGCTGCCTCCCCAACCAAGCAATGAGCACTACGAAAACCTGCTGGCCTTTGCCCTGAGGCAATGCACCAGCGATGGCCCGCTCTGGCTGGAGGCGGAAAGTGCCCAGGTGGGCAGGTGCCGTATCCCGGCTGGTCTCTGGGCCCAAATGGGCCAGGCCCCGGCCATCGAAATCCAGCGGCCCATGGATGAAAGGGTGGAGCGCCTGGTGGCCGTCTATGGCGCCCTGGGCCAACAACCCCTGCGGGAAGCCACCGAGCGCATCGCCCGTCGCTTGGGTCCCCAACGCACCACCCTGGCCCTTGGGGCGATCGATCAGAGCGATTGGGCCGAAGCCTGCCGGCAGATGCTCGACTACTACGACCGCTGCTACGACCACGATCTAGGCCGGCGAAGCCAACCCCCGCGCCGCCAATTCGACCTCACGGGCCTCAATGAGGCGGATGCAGCGGCCCTGCTTTTGAAGGAAGCCAGCGGGGAAGCCTGACAGCTTTAAGATCACTTTTTAACCCGTTGCCATGGGCGCCGCCATTCAGTTCTTCCAAGGTGTGGATGAACCGGTTGTGCCTGATATCCGCATGACCCGGTCGCGGGACGGACGCACCGGCCAGGCAATCTTCGTTTTTGAGAAGCCCCAAGCCCTTGCCCCAGAAAGCATGGGCGATATCGGCGGTATGTACATGCTGGATGAAGAAGGCCAGATGGTGACCCGGGAGGTCAATGCCCGCTTTGTCAATGGCAAACCGGCGGCACTGGAGGCCACCTACACCTGGAAAACCACCGCCGATTTTGAGCGGTTCATGCGCTTTGCCCAGCGTTACGCCGACAGCCACGATCTGGGCTTTGCGGGCAAGGAGGGCGACGACAACGTCGAAAACCAAGGGGACGAGTTCAGCGAGGCCTGATCCCTTGAAATTTGGCCACTGGTTGGGTTTGTTGGCTCTGGTGGCTGCAGCCGTGCTGCTGTGGAACCTGCGCCAGAACCTGATCCTCCTGTTCGCTGCCGTGGTGCTCGCCATGGCGCTGTGCACGGTGGTCGATTGGGTCCGCCAAAAACTGCGTTGTGCCAGGCCCCTCGCCTTTGCCCTCAGTTTTCTGCTGGTGCTGGTGGTGTTGGGAGTCATCGCCACGGCGGTGATCCCTCCCTTTGTGGATGAATTCGGCCAGCTGATGGCCAAATTGCCCGATGCGGCAAGCACATTGATCCAGCTGCTGCGGGGTGCCATGGCGAGTGCCAGCCAGATGCTCTACGGCCAGCACAACGCTGACCTCAACTGGCTGCGCGACAACCTCTCCCGCGGCACGGGCCTCACCCCCGGCCAGTCCACCAACCTCGCCAGCAGCGCCCTTGGCCTGTTGGGCCTGGCCAGTGGCCTGGGTACGGCACTTCTGCAAACCCTCTTTGTGGTGGCGGTGGCCCTGATGGTGGCCCTCCAGCCCACCGCCTATCGGGAGGTGGCTGTCTTGTTGGTGCCGTCGTTTTACCGGAGGCGGTTTCGTCAAGTGCTGGTGTCCTGCGGCAATGCCCTCAGTGCCTGGATGGTGGGTGTGCTGATTAGTTCGCTGTGTGTCGGCACCCTGGCCGCCATCGGACTCAGTTTGCTTGGGGTCAAGCTGGTGGCCGCCAATGCCCTGCTGGCAGGGCTGCTCAACATCATTCCCAACATCGGCCCCACCTTGAGCACGGTGTTTCCCATGTCCGTTGCCCTCCTTGATGCTCCCTGGAAGGCCCTGGCCGTTTTGGCGCTGTACGTGGCTGTGCAAAACCTTGAGAGCTACGTGATCACCCCTTCGGTCATGCACCAGCAGCTCAAACTCCTGCCTGGTTTGACCCTGGCGGCCCAGCTGCTGTTTACGGTCGTTTTCGGCCCCCTTGGACTGTTGCTGGCCCTTCCCCTGGCCGTTTGTGTTCAGGTGATCGTGCGCAAAATCGTGATTCACGACATTCTGGATCCATGGAAAAAGCAGCGCCTCAGCGCCTGAATTGGGTATGAACTCCCGCACCCTGCTCGGGATCGTGGCGTTGGTTGTGCTGGGTCTTTTGGCCTGGGAACTGCGCTGGGTGCTGCTGGTTCTGTTTGGGGCCATCGTTTTGGCGGTGGCCCTTGATGTACCGATCAGCCAGTTGAGGCGTCTGCTCCCGCTCAACCGGGGAGCCTCCCTGGTGATTGTGGTGGTGAGTGTGGTTGTGGTGGGTGGGTTGCTGTCCCAGCTGCTTCTGCCGGAATTGGTCGATCAAATCCATGAGCTCACCAACCTCATTCCGATCGTTTACCAACGGCTGATCGTGCTGGCAGGGCAGATGCCAGGGCTGCCAAACCTGGAAAACCAACTGCTTCAGCCCGGCACCTTGGAACGGTTGCAACCGGTGGGGACCCAAATCTTGGGCCTGGCTGGGGGCGCCGCCAGCTCAACGATCCAATTGGTGTTGATGGCCCTCTTGGCCATTTTGCTCGCCCTCGATCCCAGGAGCCACCAAAAAATCCTGATCGCCATCACCCCTGAGCTCTGGCGCCATAAAACCCGGGAGGTCCTGGCCGAATGCCGCCAAGCCCTGGGGGGCTGGCTGGCGGGGATGACCCTCTCAGCGGTGAGTGTCTTCCTGCTGACCTGGGCGGGATTGGCGGCCTTGAAGGTTCCCCTAGCCCTCTTGAGCGGCCTGGTCTGCGGCATGTTGACCTTTGTGCCCACCATCGGTCCGACGGCCTCAACCCTGTTGCCCTTGGCCCTGGCGTTGCTGGTCTCCCCCGCCACCGTGGTTCAGGTGTTGGTGCTGCGGCTGATTTTGCAGAACGTGGAGGCTTTTCTCATCACGCCCCTGCTATTGAGCAGGACCGTGAATTTGCTACCCACCATTTCGCTGATGGCGCAATTGTGTTTAGGCGCCCTGTTGGGCCTCCCTGGGGTGCTGCTGGCTCTCCCCCTGGTGGTTGTACTCCAGGTGATCTGCGAAGAGGTGGTGGTTAAAGAGGTGATGGACCGCTGGGTGTAACGGGCGACCGATCCTGTCTTGATGGCAGATCAGCGGTAGTGACGCACCAGGGACGGCAGCAACGCCAACACAGCGACTGCCAGCGGGTGGGCTACCAGGGCTGCACTGAAACTTGTGACCGTGAAATGATCGGCGAGCAAGAGAAGCTCCACCCGCAAATCCCCGAGGGCCAGAACTCCAAGCAAAGCTGGAATCAGCAGGCGGCCTCGCGAATTACGGCTGGACAAATGGGGCCTCACCAGAGAAATTCAATGACGCAACCTCAAGGGCACCCGTTCGGGCACGAAACCTCAAACCTTTGACTTGGCGAGCACGGGAAGCAGCGTTGGTGCCACCCCAATACTGGACCAGCTGCCAACGGCGATGCCAATGGTGAGGGCTACGGCGAACCAAAACAGACTCGCACCGCCAAAAAAGATCAGCCCAAGCAGGGGGAGAAGGGTAGTGAAGGACGTGTAAAGGGAACGGGTCAAGGTGGCATCGACAGCCACATCCACTTGCTCGCTCAAGGGCAAATCAGCAAGGGTTGTGCGCTGTTCCCGGATCCGGTCGAACACAACCACCGTATCGGTCACCGAATAGCCAGCCACGGTGATGAGTGACACAGCAAACAAAGAATCCACCTCCACTCCAGCAATCAGGCCCAGCCAGGCAAAGGCACCGCAGGTGATCAACACGTCGTGGCCGAGGGTGAACAAGGCCAAAAAGGCAAAGACGCCGTCGTAGCGGAAGGTTATGTAGGCGGCAATTCCAATAAAGCTCACCACCAACGACACAACACTGCCCTTGAGCAACTGTTGACCCAGGGTGGGGCCAATGGTGTCAACGGAGGTGCTTTCGGGATTTAGGGGGCCGGCAATGGCCTGCATCTCCTGCACCAAGGCGGACGCCTGGCCTGGATTGAGGTCTTGGAGTCGCAGGACGAGGGACTGGCCCTGATCCAGGACCTGAACGGATGCATTGCCCAGGTTGGGCGAACTCTCGCCCGGTTCAGCCGGCAACGTCAGCGACGCGAGGGCCCGTTGGATCTCGGGGGCAGAGATGGAAGAGCAGCCGCCCACAGTGCAACTGCGTTCCAGCTGGATCTGGGTGCCACCGGTGAAGTCGAGGCCGGGTTTGAGCGGAGCATGGATCCCAGGATTCAGCCAACTGGCCAGCAGGCCAATCACGCTCAAGACTGCAGCCAGGCCTGAACCCAGCCAGGCGGTGCGGCGATGGCGACTAATTCGGAAGCGGGGCTCGGGGGCGTTCATCAGGAAGCTTTTGCGGGCAGTTGCGTCGCAGGGAGGAAGTAGGTGGGCTGGCGCAGGGCCGCGTAGCTCATCAACACCCGCAGGATGGTGCGGGAGCAGGTGAGGGCGGTGAACAAACTCAGCAGCAGACCAATCGCCAAGGTCACGGCAAAGCCCTTAACCAAGCCCGTGCCCAGGGCAAAGAGGGCCATACAGCTGATCAATCCGGTGACATGGCCATCCAGGATCGAGGAGAAGGCCAAAGAGAAGCCCGTATCAATCGAGCGAATCAAGGTGTTGCCCGATCGCAACTCCTCCTTGACCCGTTCAAAGATCAGCACGTTGGCATCCACAGCCATGCCAATCGAGAGGATGAAGCCGGCAATGCCCGGCAGGGTGAGGGTGACGGGAATCAGCGAATAGATCGCCAAGTTGAACAGGGAATAGAGGGCGAGAGCCAACACCGCCACCACCCCAGGCAGCCGGTAGACAACCACCATGAACACGGCCACCAAGGCAAGGCCCGAAAGGGCTGCCACCAAGCTGCGGCGGACATTTTCCGTCCCCAAGGTGGCCCCAATGGTGCGCTGCTCAATCACCTTGACGGGTAGGGGCAAGGAGCCCCCCTTGAGTTGAACCTCTAAATCCCGCGACTCATCGGCCGTGAAATTACCGGTGATGCTGGCCGCGCCGCCCGTAATCCCAGCCGCCTGGAATTGGGGGCCCACGCTGGCTTCACTGATGGAGCGGCCGTCCAAAACAATCCCAAGCAACCGGCCTGTACCGGCAATGTTTTTGGTGAGGGCTGCGAACTTCTCGCCGCCTTCGCGATTAAACGACAGGGTCACATCCCAGCCGCTGCCAGCCTGTTGTTGCTGGCGACCAGCACCGACCAAATCCTTACCCGTGAGCTCAGAGGGTTCAAAGAGCGCCACGATTTTTTGATTCACCGTGCTGAGGAGCAGCTCCAGGGATTCGGTTTGGCTGCTACCAGGGGGAACCGCGATACCCAGGGCCTCAAGGGCTTTGGCGAGCTCTTCTGCCTTGATCTTGACCGGAGCGGAATCAGCGGCCCCAGGATCGGTGGACTCCTTGATTTCGGTTTGGACAAGGGCAGCGGTGGCCTGACGCTTGAGCTTGAGTAGCCCCTGCATTTCGCTATCGGTTCCAGGCTTTTGGGCCCGGAATTCCAGCAGGGCTGTCGTGCCCAAAACCTTGGCAGCACGGCTGGGATCCTGCTCGCCAGGCAACTGCAATACCAATTGGTCATTGCCAACGGTTTGGAGGGTCGCTTCCGATACCCCCAGACCATTGATGCGCCGATCCAGCACTTCCTTGACAGATTCAAGCTGTTCCTTTTCCACCTTTTTGATGGCCCCACTGGGCATCACCTGGAGGGTGAGCTGGCTACCCCCTTGAAGATCCAACCCCAAAGGCGGGGGAACATTCAGAACCAGCGCAGCGGAAGCAATGGCAAGCGCGAGGATCAGGGCTAACCACCCCTGTTGACGGGCCATATCAGATCTGACCAGCTTTGAGCTGGTGGGCTGCCGTGACGATCTGATGGGGCTGAATGATGGTCAGGTTTTCCAAGGAACCGTTGTAGGGCGTGGGGATGTCCTGGGAAGAAAGGCGGATGGGGCGGGCATCGAGGTCGTCGAAGCAATGCTCCGTAATCAGGGCAATCAGCTCAGCCCCGATTCCTCCGGTCTTCATGCATTCCTCCACCACAATCACTTTGTGGGTCTTACGGATCGACTTCGCGATCGTGGCCATATCGAAGGGCTTGAGGCTGATCAAATCAATCAACTCCACATCCACCCCATCACTTTCAAGCTGCTCGACAGCCTTCAGGCAATGGTGACGCATGCGTGAGTAGGTGAGGATGGTCACATCCTTGCCCTCGCGCACCACTTCAGCTTGGTCGAGGGCACAGATGTAATCGCCCTCGGGAATATCTTCGGAGAGGTTGTAAAGCAAGACGTGCTCAAAAAAGAGCACCGGATTGTTATCCCGAATGGCGGCCTTCATCAGGCCTTTGGCATTGGTGGGGGTACTGACCGCCACAATTTTGATGCCTGGCACGGCGTGAAAATAGGCCTCAAGCCTCTGGCTGTGTTCTGCGCCCAGCTGGCGGCCAACCCCACCCGGGCCACGCACAACGGTGGGAATTGTGTAATTGCCCCCGCTGGTGTAGCGCAACATCCCCATGTTGTTGGAGATCTGGTTGAAGGCGAGCAGGAGAAAGCCCATGTTCATGCCCTCCACAATCGGCCTCAGGCCCGTCATAGCCGCACCCACAGCCATGCCCGTGAAAGCGTTCTCAGCGATGGGGGTGTCCAGCACCCGCAGCTCGCCGTATTTCTCGTAGAGGTCCTTGGTCACCTTGTAGGAACCGCCGTACTGGCCGACGTCCTCCCCCATCACGCAAACGTGCGGGTCTCGAGCCATCTCTTCGTCGATGGCTTCGCGAAGGGCGTTAAACAGCAGCGTCTCTGCCACGTGTTGGCGTGCACCGTATGGGCGCCAACCTATCTCAGCCTCCGGCAGCGAAGGTCGAGAGCAGCAGCACCGAGAGCAGCATCCCCGGCAAAAGCAGGGTCACCAGCAGGCCCAAGTCATGGGGAGTCATGGATCGAAATTAGGCCGATTCCTTGGCGGCGTTGGGCAAAAGACTGCGGATAAACACCAAAAACAGCCCCAAGCCAATGAAGCCAAAACTGAACGTGGCCAGAAAGGACATGCCCACAACCAAGGTCTTCATGGCCGTGGCGATGCTTTGGGCGATGGCCGAGCTGTAATTGGGGGGGTGCAGGGCGTAGTGGGTCACCACTTTTTGGCTCAGACCCAAACACAGCCAGCCCAACAGCACGGCCGTGAGGGAGCCGGAAAGAAAGTTCAAGGGCCCCTTGCGGGGCTTGGGGGCCGCTTCAGGAGCCACCTGGAGGGGCTCGGCTGCAGGTTGGGGCGTCGACTGATCCATCAATCCAGGCTGACACCCTTGGGTACAAAGCCACAGCTCCATGCCTCAAACCCCCCAGCGATCAGTTGGGTTTCGAGCTGCTGCTGGGCAGCCTGGGCCCGGGGCAAGGAATCAAAGAGGGCAAAGGAACTGGGACCCGAGCCACTCATCGCGACAGCCAGGGGAGCGGTGGCCCAATCCAGCTGGCGCAACAGGGCAAGGCCCTGCTGGACACTCTCCACCTCAGGCTCAACCACCAACTGCAGGTCGTTGCGCAAGGGCGGAACTGCAACGCCGCTGGCGAGGGCCTGGAGCAACGGGCCTGTGCGGAGGGCCTGGCGCCGCTGCTCGAACTCGTCCTCTTGATCCAGGTAGAAATCGCCCCGCATCGCCTTGCAGCGCCCGTAGGCCCAGGGGGTACTGACATGGGAAGCAGCATGCTTGATCAACAGCACCGCCAAGGCTGGGGCCGCTGGCGGATCAACGGGCTCAAGCTGCTCTCCGCGGCCAAAGCAAAGCTGGGTTCCCCCATCGAGGCAAAAGGGCATGTCGGAGCCGAGCTGGGCCGCCATCAGCCCCAGTTCAGGGGCTGAAAATCCCAGGCCCCAGAGGGCATTGAGCCCCACCAGGGCTGCCGCTCCATTGCTGGACCCCCCTGCCAGGCCCGCCCCGATTGGGATGCGCTTCTCCAGCTGGATATGGGCCCCCAGCTCGGGGAAGCCGGAACGGGAGCGCAGCATCTCGGCCGCCTGGACAATCAAATTGCTGCCATCGGTGGGCAAGTCGGTCCGATTGGTGCTGAGGCGAATGGCGGCGTCGGCCGTGGTCTGGAACACCAAGGTGTCGGCCAGGTCGATGGTTTGCATCACCATCGCCAGCTCATGGAAACCGTCGGGGCGCAGGCCCAACACCTCGAGGTGCAAGTTGATTTTGGCGGGTGCCGATACCTTCAGTTCTGCCATCGCAACGCCGCTAGGGCCGGGCCGGGGTTGGTTGATTCAAACCGGCCGCCAGGGCCACCCACTGCAAAGGGGCAACCTCCTGGGGCCGTTGTTGCAGGGTGATGCCCACCTCCAGCGCCAGGGCCTCAAGGGCATCGGTCTCCAGCAGGCCCGCCAGGCTGTTGCGCAGCATCTTGCGACGGGCCGCAAAACAACGCTTCAGCAGCTGTTCGACCCGGCGGGCCAGGGCCGGATCCAGCCGCTGCTCCACGGGGAAGGGATCAATCGCAATCACTTCCGACATCACCTTGGGCCTCGGCTGAAAGCAGCGGGGTGGCACCGGACATACCGATTGGCAGTCCCCCAGGAGCTGCATGCGCACGCTCAGGGCTGAGTAGCTGCTGGTGCCCGGCAGGCAGCGGATCCGCTGGCCCACCTCCTGTTGCACCAACAACACCAGGCGCTGGTAGGGAGCGGCCACGGGCCGATCCAACCGACCCACCAGGCGCTCCAGCAATGGGCCCGTGATGTTGTACGGGATATTGGCGACCACCTTGGTGGCCTCCGGCAACGCCACCGCCAAGGCATCCCCGGCGGTGAGCTGGAACCTCGGGTTGGGGCCGAAGCGTTCCTGCAGCCCCAGCACCAGGTCGCGATCGAGCTCCACGGCAGCCACCGACTCAGCCGCAGTGTCGAGGAGCCGTTCGGTGAGGGCCCCACGGCCGGGCCCAACCTCCAGGATCCGATCGCCGGCGGTGACTTCGGCCGCTGCAACGATCCGATCGAGAACCCCCTGGTCCACCAACCAGTGTTGGCCGAAGCGCTTGCGGGCGCGATGGGCAGCAAAGCTCATGGGCAGGCCAGGGATCCCTCCAGATTGCCTGTTAGCCCAATCGAGCTGTTACCCAACTTCGGTTGTTAGCCAAATCCGGCTGTTAAAGAAATCCAGCGCACCGGTTGAAGGGCAGGCGCGAGGGGAACCAGGGCAACCACAACCTGGAGTGAGCAGCCCTGCCATTGGGGGTGATCGGCCAACCAGCAATGCCAGGCCTGCTCGAGCCGGTTGCGCTTGCGGCGGTGAACGGCGCTCACTCCCCAGCCATCGGGGCCGCAGCGGCGACGGCCTTTGACTTCGACCAGCAACAGCCTGCCGGGTTTCTCGACCAGCACATCGATTTCACCCCACCGGCAGCGCCAATTGCGAACCACCAATCGCCAACCCTTTTGCTGCAGGAGCCGTAGGGCCCGCTGCTCCGCCCAGGCTCCCTGCAGGGCCATGCTGCGGCGCTGGGCTCTACGGCGCTGGGCTTTGGAATACACGCCAGGGGAGCCCATGGCAAAACGCGCAGGCCCTTCACCAGTGCCCCAGGTGTTCCATTCCTAGGCTTGCGTCAGCAAGAACCCAGCCATGCATCACCAACCGAGGTCCCCACGGTTTGCTGTCCCCAGTTGGTGGCAGCGCCCGCTGCTGGCGTTGGCGGCCGTACTGGTCCTCTGGTGGTCACCCCAGCCAGCGGCTGCGGCCATGGATGTGGCCAAGCAAGTGCTGATCGGTGCCGACTTCAGCGGCCAGGAGCTGCGGGGGGCGACCTTCAATCTCACCAACCTGCGCGACGCCACCTTTGCCGGCTCCGATCTCCAGGGGGCAAGCCTGTTTGGCGCCAAATTGCAGGACGCCGACCTGAGCAACACCAACCTGCGCGAAGCCACCCTGGATTCTGCGGTGTTTGAAGGCACCAACCTCACCAATGCCGTCATGGAAGACGCCTTCGCCTTCAACACCAAATTCAGAAACGTGGCCATCGAGGGCGCCGATTTCACCAACGTGCCATTGCGGGCCGATGCCCTCAAAACCCTCTGCGCAACGGCCGCTGGCACCAACCCCGTCACAGGGCGAGCCACCCGCGACACCCTTGGTTGCAGCTGAGGGGACACCACCATGAGCTTTGACGCCCGCAGTCTTGAGCGGCTCCAGGAGCTGGGTCGGACCCTGCCCCAACCCCTGGCCAGCCCCTCCCCCGTCGCCAAATCCCAGCCCAAAGCCAGTGAAAGGCGCCACCGGGTGGAGATCGAGGACGATCCCCAAGCCCTGTTTCGGGAATTGATGCTCGTCAGCCCGGATGGCACCGTGCCCCCCCATTTGATGGCGCGGCTCAAGGAGGCCGAAAGCCGCCAAAAGCCCCTGCAACAACCCCCAAGACCTGGTAATCAGCCTGGCGGGAATCCAGCCCAACAACAGCGGGGCCAGCAAAAGCGCGGCCAACAAAAGCAAACCAGCCTGGGCAAACCCGATCCCCGCACCGCCCAGGAGCATGGGGAGCTCTACACGGCCTTCCAACAATTGCTGCTTGAAGACGAGGTTGATTGAGACCCCGTACTTGATCACGACGGTCCTTGACGACGACGCTGCCTGACGCCGGGCGGAAGGACAACCCCTATCCTGGCCTCCAACAATCCAGTATCCATGGCCATTCGCATCGGCATCAACGGTTTTGGTCGCATCGGCCGGCTTGCCTTCCGCCGCGCCTGCACCCTCGGCGATGTGGAGGTGGTGGGCATCAACGATCTGATCGACGTTGACTACATCAGCTACATGCTCCGCCACGATTCCAGCCATGGCCGCTTCAGCGGTGATGTGCGGATCGAGAACGGCCAGCTGGTAGTGAACGGCAACCGCATCCGCATCAGCGCTGAGCGCGATCCGAACAACCTCAATTGGGGCGACATCGGTGTGGATTACGTGCTCGAGAGCACGGGCTTTTTTCTCACCGACGAGGCCTCCCGCGCCCACATCACAGCCGGTGCCAAGCGGGTGGTGATGAGTGCCCCGTCCAAGGACGACACCCCGATCTACGTGATGGGCGTCAACAACCACACCTACGCCGGCCAGGCGATCGTGTCCAACGCCAGCTGCACCACCAATTGCCTGGCGCCGATCGCCAAGGTGGTGAACGACAACTTCGGCATCGTGAGTGGTCTGATGACCACCGTGCACGCCACGACCGCCACCCAAAAAACCGTGGATGGCCCCTCGGTGAAGGATTGGCGCGGCGGCCGTGGTGCCGGCCAAAACATCATTCCCTCCTCCACCGGCGCCGCCAAGGCCGTGGGCCGGGTGATTCCCGAGCTCAACGGCAAGCTCACGGGCATGGCCTTCCGGGTGCCCACCCCGAATGTCTCGGTGGTGGACCTCACCGTGAACCTGGCCAAACCTGCTAGCTACGACGCGATTAAGGCCGCCATGAAAGCCTCCTCCGAGGGCCCCATGGCCGGCATCCTTGGCTACACGGAAGATGACGTCGTCTCCACCGATTTCCTGGGTGAATCCTGCACCTCGGTCTTTGATGCCGGAGCTGGCATTGCCCTCACCGACACCTTCGTGAAGTTGGTGAGCTGGTACGACAACGAGTGGGGCTACAGCTGCAAGTGCATCGATTTGATGCGCCACATGGCCACGGTGGCCTGACGGTTTCTTGTCGGTTTCTTGTCAATTGCTGACCAGTTCGTTGCGATTGCAGCACTGTGAAGTATCAAAGGGCATTCGAACCCCCAGTCGATGCCCCTGATCAAATCCTTCACTTCCGCCTGGAGCCGTTCCTTCGACTACGGCGGTAAGTCCACCAGAGCTGACTTCTGGTGGTTTGTGCTGGCCGACATCATCGTGTTCTTTGTGTTGTCGCTCATCTCCAAGCCCCTGGCCAGCCTCTACGGCATCGCCCAGATCGTCCCCCATCTGCCCCTGTCCATTCGTCGCCTGCGCGATATCGGCAAGCAATGGACCTGGCTACTCCTCCAGGTTGTGCTGCCCATCATTGGCTCCATCTGGCTGATCGTGCTGTTCTGCCAGCCTTCGATCACCGGCTGAATGGCGAGCGCCCTTGCGCCAGACGATTGGCGTCGCATCCGTGACGCCCTTCGTTACCAAGCCCGCGACCTCCATCACCGCTCCTATGCGGTGCATGGAAGTCGTCGGGAATTGCTTTGGGAAGAGATGGATCGCTGCCTGGCCCTGGCCGACCAACTCGAGCAACCCAGCCAACCTTGAGACAGCGGTGGAACCAGTTGATGGTTTCTTCCGCTCTCTTTGGCTTCCCTTGATCTTGGCTCCCCTGGCCTCATCGACTGCGTGGGCTTTTCCGGCCCCACAATTGAGCAATTTGTTCTGGAGCGGGCTGGCTATCCGGCGGCAGTCGCCTTGATCTTTGCCCAAGCACTCCAACGCTGCATGGCCAGGGGCGATCGCCCGGCAAAGTTGCTGCATCATCTGAGCCCCACCTGCGCTGACCCGCTGGTTTCGCGTGGACCGCTTGGCTCCAGTGGCCCCCTGGCATCAGCCCCACCAGCGATCCATTTGGACTACCGCTATCTGCTGCGGCTGGTTTCGCCCCAAAGCCAGCGCTTAAGCGTGGCCTGCTGGCGGCG
>CAMDSS010000005.1 GCA_945907085.1 Cyanobium sp. NIES-981
GCGCTACCGCGAGTTAATCGAGGCAGGAGAACCCAGCTGGGCGGCCCAGATGCAGTGCTGGCAAGACTTTGGCCCAGTGGCCTGCCAACAGGCCCTGCAACGCTTTTGGGATCGGCAGGAGCGGGGCAACCACAACTGGACCCTGACCACCTATCTCCAGTTGGTGGAGTCCTATCGCGACCCCTGGGCGACCGGCAAACCACGCCGCCTGCCCTTGCTGGTTCTGGCCCGGGCAAACCAGGCGGAATCCCACAACCTCCACTGGCTCGACCCCATGGGACAGCCGGTACGGCAAACTTGCCTTTGATTGCAGGGCTGCGGCGATGGCCGACGACACAACTTCTTCTCGGCAGGACTTCCCCTCCCAAGGTGGCCGGGACCAGGAGTCCCGGGGACAAGAAGGCCGCCAAGGCGGCAACCGTCAAGGGGGCAACCGGGAGCCGGGCGGATTTCGCATCCGCTTAAGCGACAACGAAATGCGGGCGGCCAGAACCGTGCAAGAGACCTTCCAGCTGCGCTCCACCGTGGCCGCGCTTGGCTTCTCGATCCGCACAGTGGCCCAGATGTTGGAAGACGGCAAACTCGATGGGTTGGTCGCCGAACAGCGGTCCCAAGGAGCGCCCCAGCGCCAAGGCGGTGGTGGCCGCCCCGAGGGACGCGGTCGTGATGGCGGTCAGGGTGGAGGTGGCCAAGGTGGTCGCGGTCAAGGTGGTGGCGGCCAGGATCGCGCTCCCCGGGCCAACCCCTTCGCCCGGCCCAGCAAGCCCCCAGCGGCCGTCCCCGCCCCACCGGCCGACGAACCAGAACCCTCCATTGCAGAGCCTTCCGAGGCTGGTGCTTCCGAAGCTGAAGCATCCAATTCCGAACCTGCTGTGGCTGACGAACTGGCAGGCGGCCAATCCCAGGAGGGAGCCAGCGTTCAGACCAGCGAGGCCTGATCTCGATGCCACGGCCCAGGGTCCTTTCCGGTGTTCAGCCCACCGGCTCACTGCACTTGGGCAATTGGCTTGGGGCCATCCGCAATTGGGTCGACCTGCAAGCCACCCACGACACGTTTTTTTGCGTCGTGGACCTGCATGCCATCACCGTTCCCCACACCCCCGGCCAACTGGCCGAGGACACACTGACCACGGCGGCCCTCTACCTCGCCTGCGGCATTG
The DNA here is from genome assembly GCA_945907085.1 of Cyanobium sp. NIES-981. Taxonomy (GTDB): domain Bacteria; phylum Cyanobacteriota; class Cyanobacteriia; order PCC-6307; family Cyanobiaceae; genus Cyanobium_A. The sequence continues at coordinate 1,161 of CAMDSS010000005.1, forward strand.
ATCCAGGGCAATCCACGGTTTTTGTGCAAAGCCATGTGGCTGCCCACAGCGAACTGTGCTGGCTCCTGAATTGCGTCACGCCGCTCAACTGGCTGGAGCGCATGATCCAGTTCAAGGAGAAGGCCATCAAGCAGGGCGACCAGGTTTCCGTAGGCCTGCTGGACTACCCGATCTTGATGGCGGCCGACATCCTTCTCTATGGCGCCGATTTGGTGCCCGTCGGCGAAGACCAAAAACAGCACCTGGAACTGGCCCGCGACATTGCCCAACAGCGGATCAATAGCCGTTTTGGCGGCAAAGACGAAGCCGGCGAAGAGATCGCCGTGCTCCAAGTGCCTGAGCCCCTGATCCTCAAAGAGGGCGCCCGGGTGATGAGCCTCACCGATGGCGCCAACAAAATGAGCAAAAGCGATCCCAATGAGGGATCCCGGATCAGCCTGCTTGACCCCCCTGAATTGATCACGAAAAAGATCAAACGGGCCAAGACCGATCCCACCATGGGCCTGGAATTTGGCAATCCTGACCGTCCGGAAGCCGACAACCTGCTGGGTCTCTATGCCCTACTCAGTGGCAAGGGGCGTGCTGCAGCCCTAACGGAATGCGCCGACATGGGCTGGGGCAGCTTCAAGCCCCTGCTGGCCGAGGCGGCCGTGGCAGCTCTCAGCCCGATCCAAGGGCGTTACCGGGACCTTCGCGCGGAGCCTGGCTACCTGGAATCAGTCTTGAAAGCTGGCCAGCTCAAGGCCTCAGAGGTTGCCCAGGCAACGCTGCACAACGTTCGCTCCTCCCTGGGGTTTCTCGAGGCCTCCTAGGTCGGGGATGCCCCGGATCTGTCCAGACCAAGGCGCCTAGAAGCCCTTGGCCGTCTCAGGCAGCTGCACGCCAGAGCGGCGCAAATTCGACGACAGCGTCCAAACCGAGAGCACCAGCTGATGCCACGGAGCCAGGGTTGCCATCTCCAGGGCCATGGGAGCCGGCGTGGCCTGGCGCAGGCTGCTAGCCGCTGCCAGTTCGCGATTGGCAAGCTCCAACTTGTCGCGCAGAACCAGACGGTCGGCCTCGGGCATCACGGCATCGGGGCAGTGGTCCAAAAGCACCACCCCGCGGGCAAACCAATGGCGGAAATCGTCGAACAACGATTCCAGCAACCCATCCAGCAGGTCCCCTGCAGGCTCTTGATTTGGGGAAGAAAAAACCATGCCTACAAGCCTAGGGGCGCTGCGTAGGATCCATTTCCGCCCGTCATCGCTGATCTGTGTCCGCGCCCGTTACCAGCCCCGAGCCGGCTCCGATCGCCCTCCCCAAAACCAGCGAGAGCGCTGAGCTCCTCAAGATCCGCCACTCCATGAGCCATGTGATGGCCATGGCGGTCCAAAAGCTGTTTCCAGCGGCCCGGGTGACCATTGGCCCCTGGACCGAGAACGGCTTCTACTACGACTTCGACAACCCGGATCCGTTCACCGAAGCCGATCTCAAGGCCATCAAAAAAGAGATGGGCAAGATCATTGGTCGCCGCTTGCCCCTGGAGCGCATCGCGGTGACCCGCGAGGAGGCCGAAGCCAAGATCAGGGCCCAGAACGAGCCCTACAAGCTGGAAATCCTGGAGGGTTTGCAGGAACCGATCACCCTGTACACCCTCGGCGACCAGTGGTGGGATCTCTGCGCAGGCCCCCACGTGGCCAACACCAGCGAACTCAATCCCAAGGCCTTCGAGCTCGAAAGCGTGGCCGGCGCCTACTGGCGCGGCGATGAGACCAAGGCCCAGCTGCAACGGATCTACGGCACGGCCTGGGAAACCGCTGAACAACTGGCCGAATACCAACGCCGCAAGGAAGAGGCCCTGCGCCGCGACCACCGCCGCCTCGGCAAAGATCTCGACCTCTTCTCAATCGAAGACGAGGCAGGCGCTGGGTTGGTGTTTTGGCACCCCCGGGGGGCCCGCATGCGGCTCCTCATCGAAGACTTCTGGCGCCAAACCCACTTCGCCGACGGTTACGAGCTGCTCTATACCCCCCACGTGGCCGACATCAGCCTCTGGAAAACCTCTGGACACCTCGACTTTTATGCCGAGAGCATGTTTGGCCCGATGCAGGTTGATGAGCGGGAATACCAGCTCAGACCCATGAACTGCCCGTTCCACGTTCTCACCTACGCAAGCACCCTGCGCAGCTACCGGGAACTGCCAATTCGCTGGGCGGAACTCGGCACCGTTTACCGGTACGAACGGCCCGGGGTGATGCACGGCCTGATGCGGGTGCGGGGCTTCACCCAGGACGATGCCCACGTGTTCTGCCTACCCGAGCAGATTGGCGACGAAATCCTGCGGGTTCTGAACCTCACCGAAACCATCCTCAGCACCTTTGATTTCAAGACCTACGAAATCAACCTCTCCACCCGCCCAGAGAAATCGATTGGCGATGACGCCGTCTGGGATCTGGCCACCAAAGGGTTGATTGATGCCCTCGATCGCAAGGGTTGGAGCTACAAAATTGATGAGGGCGGCGGCGCGTTCTACGGCCCCAAAATTGACCTCAAAATTGAGGATGCCATTGGCCGGATGTGGCAGTGCTCCACCATCCAGCTCGATTTCAACCTTCCTGAACGCTTTGACCTGAACTACGTGGCCGCCGATGGTTCCAGGCAGCGCCCGATCATGATCCACCGGGCCATCTTCGGATCCCTCGAGAGGTTCTTCGGGATCATGACCGAGAACTACGCCGGCGACTTCCCCTTCTGGCTGGCCCCCGAACAGGTCCGCCTGCTGCCCGTCACCGATGAGGTGGTTCCCTACGCGGAAGATCTTTTAAGCCGGCTGAAAGCTGCCGGCATTCGCGCCAGCCTGGATCGCAGCGGCGACAGACTGGGCAAACTGATCCGCACTGGCGAACAGCAGAAAATCCCAGTGCTGGCCGTGATCGGAGCCAAGGAAGCAGAAGACCACGCCGTGAGCCTGCGCAGCCGCCGCGATGGCGACCTGGGCAGTGTGGCAATCAACGCCCTCCTCGAAGCCGGCCAAGAAGCCAACCAGACTCGAGCAGCTCGGCTCAACCTGCCGGCGGCCTGACGCCCCCATCACGATGACCACGGTTCTTGCTGGCGATATCGGTGGTACGAAGACCCTCCTGGGGCTCTATCGCAGCGAAGGGAAGGGCGGTCCCCTCACCTGCATCCGATCCGAGCACTATCGCTCCGCCGACTGGCCCGACCTGGCCCCGATGGCCAGCGAATTTCTGGGGGGCGACCGACCCGAAGCCGCCTGTTTTGCCGTGGCCGGACCGGTACGCCACGGCAAAGCCCAGCTCACCAACCTGACCTGGAGGCTGGATCAAGACGAGCTCGCCGCCGCGACGGGCATCGCCCAGGTGGAGTTGGTCAATGATTTCGCCGTGCTGATCTATGGCCTTCCCCATCTCGGTGCCCCCCAGGTGGCCGCCATCAAGCCGGGCCAAGCCGATCCATCCGGTCCCCTGCTGGTGATCGGCGCCGGCACGGGCCTGGGAGTGGCCTACGGCATCCCGACGCCGTCGGGCCTGGTGGCCATGGCCAGTGAGGGGGCCCACGCTGAATTTGCCGCCCATAGCCAAGCGGATTGGGAGCTCAGGCAGTGGCTGGCCTCCGACCTTGGCTTGGATCGGGTCTCCACCGAACGGGTGGTGAGTGCCACGGGCCTGGGCCATGGGGCCCGCTTTCTGCTCGCCCACGAAGCCTCCGACAACCATCCCCTGCATGGGGTTGCCGAGGATTGGCTGCAACCAGGGGCGGGCGATGCCGATTTGCCCGCGGAAGTGGCTCGACTGGCAGCTGCCCAGGATCCCCTGGCGATCAAAGCCCTCGACCGCTGGCTCGGCCTCTACGGCAGCGTCTGCGGTGACCTCGCCCTGGCTGGTCTGTGCACCGGCGGCATCTGGCTTGCCGGCGGTACCGCCTCAAAGCTGCTGCCCCAACTCCAATCGGCCCGCTTTGTAGATGCCTTTCTGCGCAAAGGTCGCCTCGGAGCCGTTTTAGAACCCATCCCCATCACGGCCATCACCGATTCGGCGATCGGCCAATTCAGCGCCGCCTGTCGGGCCCGCATGCTTACCGCCTAAGAACAACGCCTAAGAACTCCGCCTGAGACACTGGGCCCAGCAGACGATTTTGTATGGGGCGCCCCCGGGTTGGACAAGGGGTTCAAGTTCATGTTCCCGCCACAACAGCCAATGTGGGGCCTGGCTTTGATTGCCTGGGCGCCGCCCTTCAACTCGACAACGTGTTCGAGATGCGCTGCATCGAAGGGGGCAGCGAACGCTTCGATCTGATTATCGAAGGAACAGAAGGTGCCCACCTGCGCGGCGGCCCCGACAACCTCGTGTACCGGGCCGCCCAGCGGGTTTGGAAGGAAGCCGGAGAAGAGCCCGTGGCCCTGGAAGCCAGGGTGCGCCTGGCCGTTCCCCCGGCCCGGGGACTGGGCAGCAGTGCCACGGCGATTGTGGCTGGATTAATGGGGGCCAATGCCCTGGTGGGCGAACCCCTGAGCAAGGAGAAACTCCTGGAGTTGGCCATCGACATCGAAGGCCACCCGGACAACGTGGTGCCATCCCTGGTGGGAGGCCTCTGCATGACCGCCAAGGCCGCGTCCCACCGCTGGCGGGTGGTGCGCTGTGAATGGTCTCCGGCGGTGCAGGCCGTCGTGGCCATTCCAGCCATTCGCCTCACCACCAGTGAGGCCCGCCGGGCCATGCCCAAGGCCATTCCCGTGGGCGATGCGGTGATCAATCTGGGCTCCCTCACCCTGCTGCTTCAGGGCCTGCGCACCGGCAATGGTGACCTGATTACCGATGGCATGCACGACCGCCTCCATGAGCCCTACCGCTGGGGCCTCATCCCCGGCGGCAAAGCCGTCCGAGAGGCAGCCATCCAGGCTGGGGCTTGGGGCTGCGTGATCAGCGGCGCCGGGCCCAGCCTGCTCGCCCTTTGCAAGCCCGATAGCGCCCCAGCGGTGAGCCAGGCCATGGTGCGGGCCTGGCACCAGGCCGGGGTCGAATCCCGTTCGGAGGTGCTGGCCATCCAACAGGAGGGCAGCAGCTGGCTGAACCTGCCAGACAAGCTCTAGACCGGGCCCGACAAGCCCTAGACCAGCCGTCCCCGTGGGTACTTTTACTCAGGCCCCCAGGGGCGACTGATAGATTTCTTTTGGCTGTACTGGGGCTGTAATGGACGCCAATCTTCCCCTTCAGACCGCATCCTTTCCCTGGCTGAGTTTGATCGTGCTGCTGCCGGCGGCAGCAGCCCTGTTGATGCCGCTCCTGCCCGGCGATGGCAGCGATCCAAAGGGGCCTCGCACCCTTGCCCTGGTAGTCCTCCTGGCCGACCTGGTGTTGATGCTGGTGGCCTTCAGCCAGCATTTCGATGGCGCAGAGAGTGGCTTGCAACTTGTCGAGCGGGTCAGCTGGGTTCCAGCCCTCGGCCTCGAATGGTCCTTGGCAGCCGACGGCCTGTCGGCCCCTCTGGTGGTGCTCTCGGGCTTGGTCACCCTGCTGTCGGTGGCCGCCAGCTGGAACATTCAGCGCAAAACCAGGCTGTATTTCGGCCTGATGCTGCTTCAGGCCTCAGCCCAAGGCCTGGTCTTTCTCTCCCAGGATTTCCTGCTGTTTTTCCTCTCCTGGGAATTGGAGCTGGTGCCTGTCTATCTGCTGATTGCCATCTGGGGCGGCAAGCAGAGGCAATATGCGGCCACCAAGTTCATCCTCTACACGGCGACAGCCTCCCTGCTGATCCTGTTGAGCGGATTGGCCCTGGCCTTCTCGGGTGACACCGTCAGCTTCAACCTCTCCGACCTCGCCACCCGCTCGCCGGGGGGCACCTTTGGCCTGCTCTGTTACCTGGGTTTCCTAATTGGCTTTGGCGTCAAGCTGCCGATCTTCCCCCTGCACACCTGGCTTCCCGATGCCCACGGGGAGGCGAATGCACCGGTGTCGATGTTGCTGGCTGGGGTGTTGCTGAAGATGGGCGGCTATGCCCTGCTGCGATTCAACGTGCAGATGCTCCCAGAGGTCCATCTCACCTTGGCGCCAGCCTTGATCGTGCTGGGAATCGTCAATATCGTCTACGGGGCCCTCAACGCCTTCGCCCAAGACAACGTCAAACGAAGGATCGCCTGCAGCTCGGTGAGCCATATGGGCTTTGTGCTCGTGGGCATTGGGGCCATTGATGCCCTGGGCATCAGCGGAGCCATGCTGCAAATGATTAGCCATGGCTTGATTGCGGCGTCGTTGTTCTTTGCCACGGGGGTTTTCCACGACCGCACCAAGACCCTCTCGATTCCCAACATGGGCGGATTGGCCAAGGCCCTGCCCATCACCTTTGCCTTTTTCCTAGCCAGCTCCCTGGCCTCCCTGGCCCTGCCTGGCATGAGTGGCTTTGTCAGCGAGATCACCGTGTTCCTCGGCGTGACCTCCAACGACAGCTTCACCATTGGCTTCCGGGTGATCACGATTGTGCTGGCGGCCATCGGCCTCGTGCTCACGCCGATTTACTTGCTCTCCCTGTGCCGCCGGGTCTTCTTTGGTCCGCGGATTCCGGCCTTGGCCGTGGTGGGCGACATGACCCCCCGGGAACTGGTGATCGGCCTCACCCTGCTGGTGCCAACCCTGGTGATTGGCTTCTGGCCGCGGGTCGCGATCGATTTCTACGAAGCCAGCACCAATGCCCTGGCAACGGAGTTGTCCAACACGGCCCTGATTGCCCTCAGCTAGTCCAAATCAACCATCACCCGACCAACCCCTAACGACCAGTTCTTCGGGTAAACCGCCCTCGGGCACCCTGCTGAGTGCCCGAACAATCAGCTGGAATAGGGGCACCAGAGCAACTCCATGGGCACCCCTCTCTCCACCAGCTCAACCAGCGCAAACGACCCTGGGGCCCTGCCGTTACTGGCGGGGCGCGGCCTTCCCGACTTTGCGGCCATCACCACGGATCAGGTGGAGCAAGCCATCCCCCACCTCTTGGCCGAACTGAATGGGGAACTCACGGAACTCGAAACCAGGCTGGATGCTCGCTTGGCCGATGGCCCACCGCTGGGCTGGGCCGAGGTGATGGATCCCCTGCAGCACCTGGGCGAGCGGTTGCGCTGGAGCTGGCGAGTGGTGAGCCATCTCAATGGGGTCTGCAACACCCCAGAACTGCGCACGGCCCACCAACAGCAACAGGGCAACGTGGTGGCCTTTGGCAACCGGGCCGGCCAAAGCCGCAGCCTCTATCGCGCCCTTCAGGCCCTGGACCAGGGGGGCTCCGCCCTGGATGCCACCCAACGACGCATTCTCCAAGCCGAGCTGCGGGACATGCAGCTCCGGGGTGTGGGCCTCGAAGGTGAACAGCAGCTGGCCTTCAATGCCACCACGCAGCACTTGGCCGAACTGGCCACCACCTTTGGCAACCACGTGCTGGATGCCACCAACTCCTGGAGTCTCACCCTGGGCTCGGAAGCCGAACTGGCGGGCTTGCCCCCCAGCCTCAAGGAGCTCCTGGCTGAGGCGGCCACCGCAGCTGGGGAACCGGGCAAGTGGCGCATGGGCCTCGACATGCCGCGGGTGGCTCCCTTTCTCAAGTACAGCGAACGGCGGGACCTGCGCGAACGGGTCTACAAAGCGCAGGTGAGCCGGGCCTCCAGCGGCGAGCTCGACAACCTGCCCCTGATCGAAACGATCCTCAGCCTGCGCCTGCAGCAGGCCCAGCGCCTGGGCTATGGCCATTGGGCCGAGGTGAGCCTGGCCGCCAAAATGGCGGATTCCGTCGCCTCCGTGGAGCAACTGCTCGAGGAGCTGCGCTGCGCGGCCCTGCCGGTGGCCCTTACAGAACTCGAGGCCCTGCGCTCCTGTGCCCGCCGCCATGGGGCCCCAGAAGCGGCAGATCTCAAACCCTGGGATGTCAGCTATTGGGCTGAACGGCTGCGGCAGGAGAGTTTTGAGCTTGATAGCGAAGCCCTACGCCCCTACTTCCCACTCGACAGCGTGCTCCAAGGCCTCTTCAGCCTCTGTGGTCGCCTGTTCAACATCACGATCGTGGCCGATACGGGTTCAGCTCCCCTTTGGCATCCCGATGTCCAGCATTTTCATGTGTTTGATGCCTCCAGCGGTGAAGCGCTCGCAGCCTTTTACCTGGACCCCTTCAGCCGGCCAGGCTCGAAGCGCGGGGGCGCCTGGATGGATGAATGCCTGGGCCGCTCCATCAACAAAGCGGGAGAGCCGGTCCTACCGGTGGCCTATCTGATCTGCAACCAGAGCCCCCCGGTGGCTGGCACCCCAAGCCTGATGACCTTCGAAGAGGTGGAAACCCTCTTCCATGAATTCGGCCATGGGCTCCAGCACATGCTCACCACCGTGGAGCGCCCCCAGGCGGCCGGGATCAACAACGTGGAGTGGGATGCGGTGGAACTGCCAAGCCAATTCATGGAGAACTGGTGTTACGAGCGGGGCACCTTGATGGGCATGGCCAAGCACTGGCAGAGCGGTGAATCCCTGCCCGAAGCGGAATACCAAAAGCTGCTCGCAGCGCGCACCTTCATGGGCGGCAGCGCCACCCTGCGCCAAGTGCATTTCGCGCTCACGGATTTAAGGCTCCATAGCGCCTGGTCACCAAGCTGTGGCCAAAGCCCCGACCAGATGCGCCGGGAGATCGCCCAAACCACCACCGCCCTGGAGCCCATCGCCGAAGACGCCTTCCTCTGTGCCTTCAGCCACATTTTTGCTGGCGGCTACTCCGCGGGCTACTACTCCTACAAATGGGCCGAAGTGCTTAGCGCCGATGCCTTCAGTGCCTTTGAAGAAGCGGGCCTCGACCAGGAGGATGCCGTTGTCACCATGGGCCGCCGCTTCCGGGACACCGTGCTGAGTTGGGGTGGAAGCCGTTCACCCGCCGAGGTGTTTGAGGCGTTCCGGGGCCGGCAGCCCTCCAGCGAAGCCCTGATCCGCCATTCAGGTTTGGCGGTGGCGTGAAATCCCCCGCTCAAAAACCCAGCGCCTGAACACCGCAACGCAATCCGGAACTGCAGAACTGAACTGCACACCTGGACTCCGCTCAAGGCGCCAGCAACGCCTCAACCAACAGATCCAAGGACCGCGGATGGGCGATGAGTTGCCGGTGGGTCCAGACCGGCACATCTTGCCGGGGACCGACGGGCAGGGTGGCCCGCCAACCGGGAAAGACGGTGATATCTGTGCAAGAGAAAAAACTCTTGCAGGCAACTCTCTCCAAAGCAGAAGGATCCCCGTTCAGGCGGCGCAGCAGGCGACTGCCAACTTTCATGTCGGCAATGCCGGCCAAAAGAACCCTTGGCACCAATTGGGCGGCCAACGTCCCCCGCTGGGGACTACCCACGCACCAAAACCGGCGGGTACGGCCATGGCCGCCCATCCACTGCAGCCAGGTGCGGGCCACAACCCCACCCATGGAGAACCCAAGCAGATCAATGGGCTGATCGGGCCCAAAGCGCTCCTCAATCCCATCTCCCAGGCGTTGGGCCAGCACCTCAAGGGGCGGGTAGCCCAAGCCATGGGGCAAATGGGGGATCCAGAGGTCCGGACGCCGCCCATCCAAACGGGTCTCCAAGCGTCGAAACAGCTGGGGGGTATCCCACAGGCCGTGCACAAGCACCAGGGGGGTCGTCTGCGTCGTCCCCATCATTTAGGCCTTGTGGTACGGACCACCTTGAAGGATCGTCACCCCACGATAAATCTGCTCAACCAAGAGCAGCCGGGCAATCTCGTGGGGGAACGTCATCGGCGAGAGACTGAGCTTGGCCATGGCCTTGGCCTTCAGCGAAGGGGCCAATCCCTCCGCCCCACCGATCACCAGGGCGATGCGGTCGGAGGCCAGGCCATCCAGCCAATGGGCAAACCCCACCGAATCAAAGTGGCTCCCCTCTTCCGTGAGAACCACCAGGCGCTCTCCTGGCAGTAAGAGGCCCCAGACGGCATCAGCCTCTTTCTCAGGGGTGGAATCCTTCACTTCAACAACGCTCAGGCCAGGAAGCCGCTTGAGGTAAATGGCAAGACCATCACACACCCAACGCTTGCGGACTTTGCCAACGGCAATCACCCGCAGCCGCGAGGGGTTGATCATGGCTTCAAGGTCAGCACTCACCGAGATCCCAGCCTGGAAAGATCCTACGGACAGGTGCCTGTCAGTCATGCCAGGATTGCGGTCTTGATACCTACCGGAGAGCCACATTCTGGACGTTCTCAAGGCCATCGCAACCCAATTCCAGATCGGAGGCGTGATCACCAGCATCACACCCCTGGGAGAGGGGAATGTGAATGAAACCTATCAAGTGACGTGCGAAGAGACTCTCTTTCAGGACCAACTCCTGCCGGGCCAAATTTCCCAGGAACAACTGTTGCGGCGCTATGTGATGCAACGCATCAACACAACTGTCTTTCCCAGGCCCGAACTGGTGATGGCCAATATCAACATTCTGGCCAACCACGTGGCCTCGCGCCCCTTGGAGAGAGGTTGGGTGATGCCAACGGCGATACCGATCCGCCATTCAGACCAAACCTGGCTGGAGCAGGAGGGACAGTTCTGGCGGATGCTCACCTTTGTGGAAAACGCCCAGACGCTTCAAACCATCGGATCAAGCCACGAGGCCCAACAAGTTGGGCGGGCCCTGGGGGTGTTTCACCACTTGGTGAGTGATATCCCAGCTGATGCGCTAGCCGATACCTTGCCGGGCTTCCACGTAACCCCTGGCTACTTCCAGACATTTAAGGATGGGCTGGCAAAAGCGGTGGCAACACCGCCATTCTCCATCTCTCCCGAACTGGAAGCCTGCCTCGAGTTTGTCGATCAGAGGGCTGGGCGGGTCGACGTCCTCGAAGCAGCCCTTGCCAGAGGTGAACTTCAGACCAGGCCGATCCATGGAGACCCCAAGGTGAACAATGTGATGCTTTGCAGCACATCTGGCCGTGCCCTCGCCATGGTCGATCTGGATACGGTCAAACCTGGACTCGTGCACTATGACATCGGCGACTGTTGCCGATCTGGCTGCAATCGCCAGGGCGAAGAGACTGAAGACCTTGACTCCGTCTTCTTTGACCTAGGCCTCTGTGAAGCCATTTTAGAAGGCTATCTCTCCGCTGCCAAGGAAACACTCAACAGCCACGACTTTGACTACATCTACGACGCCATTCACCTAATCACATTTGAATTAGGCCTAAGGTTCCTAACCGACCATCTCGCCGGCAATACCTATTTCAAGGTCAATCGTCCTGCCCACAATCTCCACAGGGCGAAGGTGCAGTTCAAGTTGGTTGAAAGTATTGAACAACAAGAAACCAGCATCCGCGCGATTGCGGAGCGATTACGGCCTTGACTCTCCCCATGGAAACCCAAACAAGCCCAACCCAAGCAAGTCCGATCCAAACAAGCCCAACTCAACCAGCCACATTGCAGCACTTTCAGCTGACGCCCTTCGATCCCCTTCCGGTCGAATGCAATCTCAGTGTGGGCGGTCAGATCAGTCGACCCACTCCTGAAACCATTCAGATCCATTACCAAGTAACCGGCGACCTGAATGCCGTCGTCATTCCCCAGAGAACAAACCCACCATTCCGTCGCGACGAACTCTGGACGACCACCTGCCTGGAATTGTTCATCGGCGCAAAAGAGTCGACGCCCTATTGGGAGTTCAACCTATCCCCCAATGGGGACTGGAACATCTACAAGCTGAGCGATTACAGAAGCAACCTCACGCCCGACCTGGCCTATCAAGACCTCGCCAATGCAATCCACAGCAAAGCAAGTCAATTTGAGCTCAACGTGGTTTGTCCAATTCCAGCAGATCTCAAGGCATCCCCGAGGCTGGACGTTGCCCTCTGCGCTGTGATTCAGTTCAAACAGGGACCAATCAGCTACTGGGCCCTGAACCACGGCGGAGCGGAAGCGGATTTCCATCGCCGCGATGGCTTTGTCCTCAGCCTTTAGGCCGCCTTCAAGACCGCCTCACAGTCACCAGCGGCGGTAGCGCTCAATGGCCACAAGCCCACCAAAACCGGGCACTGGTGCCTGGCATTTGCACAACTGCAGATGGATCGGGATCGCCCCATAGAGCTGCTCAACCAGGTCAAGAATGCGCTCGCTGTAGAACTCAATGGTTTGACAGCCCAGCTCCCGGGCCTGGCCCTGCAGGGCTGCAATCAGCTGGCTGTAATCCAGGGTGTCGGCCAAAGCATCGCTGCTGGCTATGGCGCTGCAATCCAGGCCAAGGCGGAGATCGAGTTCAAACCATTGACCCTCAAGCTGCTCAAAGGCGAGCACCCCCACGTGGCTCCAAAGCTTGAGCCCCCGCACATGGAGGCAATCGCGCTCAACGGCCATGGCTAAAGGGGGAGGGAGCGGTGCAGAAAGGCTTTGGCCCCACTGGCGTAATCGGCAGCAATATGGCCCTCGCCCCGCAGGCGATAGCGGTAGGTGACCAAACCCTCCAAGCCCACGGGCCCCCGGGGCGGCAGGGTTTGGGTGCTGATGCCCACCTCGGCGCCGAAGCCATAGCGGAAGCCATCGGCAAAGCGGGTGGAGCAATTGAGATAGACGCCAGCACTATCCACGGAGGCCAAAAAGCGATCGGCCGAGGCCCCATCGGCCGTGCAAATGGCATCGGTATGGCGGGAGCCAAAGGCGCGAATGTGCTCGAGGGCAGCCTCCAGATCAGGCACCACCTTGATGGCCAGAATCAGGTCGGAGTACTCGGTCGTCCAGTCCTCCTCGGTGGCGGCATGGCTGACGCCAAGGGCCATGGCCGCTGCATCCCCCCGCAACTCCACCCCGGCGGCCGGGAAGGCCCCAACCACCATGGGCACAAACTCTGCCGCGATGGCCTGGTGCACCAGCAGGGTTTCGATGGCATTGCAGGCCGCCGGGTATTGGGTTTTGGAATCCAGGGCCACCCGCAGGGCCAGGGGTAAATCGGCGGAACGGTCCACATACAGGTGACACACCCCATCGGCATGGCCCAGCACGGGAATGCGGGTGTTGTCTTGGATGAAACGCACCAGCTCGTTCGAGCCCCTGGGAATAATCAAATCCACCAAGCCGTCCAGCTTGAGGAGGCCCAGGCTTTCCTCCCTACTGGTCAAAAGCTCCAGGGCCTGGGGTGAAACCTCACTGTTGGCCAGGCCCTGACGCAGGGCCGAGAGGATCGCTGTGCAGCTGCGGTTGGCCTCCCGTCCGCCCTTGAGCAGGGCCCCGTTGCCCGAGCGGATGGCGAGGGAGGCGATCTGCATGACCGCATCCGGACGAGCTTCAAAAATCACCCCCAGCACCCCAAGGGGCACGGAAACCCGCTCCAGCACCAAGCCCTCATCGAGTTCGCAATGGAGCTGGCGTTGGCCCAGGGGATCGGCCAAGGCCGCCACCTGGCGGACGCCGGCGATGGCTCCATCCAGTTTGGGGCCATCCAATTTGAGCCGGGCCACCAAGGCCGAAGCCAATCCTTGCTGAGCAGCGGCGTCTAAATCAGCCCCATTGGCCGACAGGATTTCCGAGCGGGCCGCCTCGAGGGCATCTGCCATGGCCAGGACCGCCGCTTGGCGCTGGCCATCACTGCACTGGCCCAGGGCCATGGCACTGCGGCGCACGCCAGCAGCGCGCTCGAGCAGGGCAGGACTGGGGTCCGGAACCGCCATCACAGAAGAGGTCATCTGCCCATCATCCCAAGTCGTCCGGGAGCACACGATCCAGCGGGAAGCGGTCCAGCGCCAACTTGGCCGCACCGAGGCGACCTGCGCCGTTGCCGAGCTGGCAACGCTCCAGCGCCAATCCTTCCCGGCTGACGGGGGAGACCCGCAGGGTGATCTCCTCCCAAGCCGCCGGCAAGAAGTGGTGGCTCGCCGCACTTAAGCCCCCCCCCACCAACACCAACTCAGGCGTGAACTGATAAATCAACGAACTCAAACCAATCCCCAACAGCCGGCCATAGCTGCGCCAAATCGCCAGTGCAGGGGCCTCCCCAGCATCGGCCTGCTCACACAAAACGGCAGGATCCAAAGGGCTCAAGCGCCCCAATCCGGCAATGCTGCAGTACTGCTCCAACGACCCCCGGTTGCCGCTTTGGCAAGGGGGCCCATCCGGATTGATGCCGATCAAGCCAGGTTCGGGGGCCGCGCCGCTGCGGCCGGTAAACAGCTCTCCCCCCAACAACACCCCACCACCCACGCCGGTGCCCAGGGTGAGCAACAACACATCGGACGCCTGCTGGGCAGCGCCCAGCCAATGCTCACCCACCAGGGCGCAATTGGCGTCATTGGCGGTGGTCACCCGTCGATCGAGCTTGGGCTCGAGCCAATCAGCCAGGGGCACATCCAGCCAACCGGGCAGGTTGATGGCCACGCGGGCAATACGACCCCAGCGATCGCTGGGGCCGGGATGGCCAATGCCCACCCGGGTGGCCAGCCGATCGGGATCTAACGCCTCCACCGCCTCGGCAATCGCCATGGTGACGCCCCCCGGCATCGCCGGCTGGGGGGTGGGAATCTCCAAGGCCTGGAGCAGGGAGCCATCGCAGCGAAACCGGCCCAGCTTGATCGCCGTACCACCGATATCGACACCAATCAGCTGGTCCTGCTCCATCGGATCGTTGGTTTAAAAGCGCAGGAAGAGTTGCAACTGGGCTCCCAGAGCTCCCTGGCTGTCAATCGTTCCCTGGAGGTTAATCAGTTCGGAAGCCTTGTAATTCAGGTTGAGCTGGGGAGGGATGTCGGCACGGTTGGGCGCCGCCAAGACCGACGCATTAAAGCGTTCGGTGATGTCCAAGCCGATCTCGGAACCCAGCACCAATTGGGTCGGAAGCTTGCCCGAGCGTTGGGCATCAGCGCTATTCACAGTCGGATTGGCAAAGGTGGGGAACAGGGCAAAACTCACCCTCTGGCCAAGGGCATCACTCACGGTGCCGAGGATGGGAGAGAGGAGGGTTTGCCCCAGGGCTGTCGCCAGGGCCGCCCCCGCCTGACCGGCGGCCAGGCCGGCCAGGGAGTTGCCGCCAATCAGGGCTAGCAGCCGTTCCTCGGACAGGGGCGGGGAACTGCGCAGGCGCAGGTTGCGGGCGAGCTGGTCGGCCGGCCCACTCACACTGATGAAGACCCGCACCAAATTGAGCTGATCCAAGGAGCTCAAGTTGCCCTGGTTGGCCAAATCGGTCAGGGAGGGCCCCAAGGGGGAACCAAGGGTATTTCCTGGAACCTTGAGGCTGTCGGAAACCCTGGTGCGCAACGCAATATCCAGGTAGGGGATCAGTCCCATCGACGGGGTGAAGACCGCCACATTGGGGGTATCAGGATCCAAGCTGAAGGTGGTGGTAAATAGGTTGAGGCGCCCGCGTTTCAACCTCACCACCCCTGATGCCGTTAGGGATGGGTCCAGCCGGCCATTGAGGCGCAGGGAGCCTTCGGTGGCAAAACTGGCCAGGTTGGGAACGCCCACGGTCAGGTCAGGGCCCAGGCTGAAACGGAGGTCCTGGAATCCAAGGGCTGGGAAGCGCGGAACCAACGCCTTCGCGGTCTCACTCGACAGGCTCGGTACGTCGGGGCCCAGCAGCACCAGGGGCTGCTCAAAGGTCCAGCCTTCCTCCAGCAATTCAGCAACGGAGGCCACGGATTTGCCCGCCCGCGTTGCCGGGGCCATGTCGCTCGGGGCCACATTGATGCTGCCATTGGAAATCGCCAATTGGCCGCCCATGGCCATGGCGTTGAGGCTGCCGCCAATGTCCACCTCGCCATTGGCGATGGCCTTGATGCGCGGCAGGACGAAGGGCACGGCCTTGACCGTGATCCGGATACCTGGGGCAGTGGCCTGCTGGGGGTCGGGGGCAATCGGACGGAGCAGGCCCAAGCTGCCCTGGGCCGTGATCAAACCCGCGGGCCCAACCCGGGCGCTGAAGTTCTGGAGAACCAGCTGCTGGAAATCAAACAGGGCCAGGGCATCCACCCCCTCCACCCGCTGGCCAAAACAGAGGAGTTCGGCACCTTGAACCCGGAAGAATCCATTGGCGATGGGGTCTTGCTGGCTGCCCCGAACCAGCAGCTGCAGATCGAGACGCCCCTGCTTCCAATCCACCGAAGGTTCGGCCAGGTTGGTGAGGAACACCAGGCCGTCATCGCGACTGGCCAGCCGCAGCTCCAGCCCCTGCTCAGCGGGGTCAAGGGGAATGGTTCCCGCCAGGTCAAGGGTGTTTTTGGCCCCGGCGCCATGCAAGGCGAGATCGAGAACAAGCCGATTGCCCTGCAAGCTCACCGAGCCCCGTTGCAGGTCCAGGTCGGTGCTGCCAAGGCTGGCATCGCTGAGCCCCAGGGTCAGGCTGAACTGGGGCCGACGCCTGCCAAGGCCGTAACGCCCCTCGGCCTGGAGGCTGCCCCGCAGGCCAACGGGCACGGGGGTCAACAGGGCGATCAACGAGAGCGGCAGGGAGCTGATGCTGAATTGGCCATCGCCTTGGGACAGGGGGCCCTGGAAGCTGACAACGATTGGCTGCTCGGTGAGGGCTGAATCCCGGTCTTGGCCTGTGATCCACAAGTGGGCCTTGGCCGCCAGATCGGCCCTGGCCGCCGCCAGGCTGGGTCCAACCAAGGAGAGATCGGCATCGATTTGGCCCCCCATCGCCTCGAGCCGTTGGAGGGGCGTGCGACTGAGCTGCTCCTGTTGCAGGGCCGCTGCAACCCCCTGCTTGGCCGATGCCAACAGGGCCAACTGCTGCTGCAGGGTTTTGCCGAGGCTGTCGATGACGAGAAGGCCGATATCGCTGGCCCGCCCGGATCGGGCCGGGCCCAAGCCCTGCCATTGGGGCCAGGCGGCCACCAGCTGGCGCAGGAAACGGTCCGACAGCTGACGGGCCTGAACCGTGGCCCTTAAGGGGCCCTGCCAAGTGCCGCGCCAATCAACCGTGAGGGCGCCGCCATCGAGGGGATTGATCGATCCCAGGACCTGGAAGCGACGGTTGGCGTAGTGCCCCTGGATCGCCGCTGAACGGGCCCAGATGCCAAGGAACACGGGCCGATCCAACCGGGCAGCCCCCCGAAAGGCCAAGGGCTGGAAGGAGAGTTGGCCGCGGCCCGTCAGGCCTCCTTGGACAAATTGGGGCCGGCGTTTTGCGCCCACGGCCAGCCACAAATCCGCCAGGGGCATGTCCTTGGCCGTCCACTGGTAGAGCCGGGGCTTGCCCTGGAGGCTGAGGGATCCGCCCCCCCTCTGCAGGTTCACCGCAATCGGCACCCAGCGGCGATCCAGCCGGGCCGTCAGCAGCCCTTCCGGAGCTGGGGCCAGGGCCTCCATGCGCAGGCGACCACCCCCGGCAGCATCGCCAAACCATGCGCCCACCCAGGATTCATCGAGGCCAAGGGGCCCGGCAACCGGCTGATCCAAACGCAGCTGGAAATCTGGGGTGAGGGCTGAAAGCGGACCACTGACCCGGCCTTGGGCAGACAACACCCCCCCGAGGGGGGCGCCCACAACGGGAGAGAGGCGGGCCAAGGGGTAGCCCTCGAGCGACCCTTGGAGATCGAGGTTGCCGGGGACCAGGCCCCGGCCCGGCAGGAGGGCCAGGGGCAGAGAGCCCGTGGCCTGCAGCTGCTGGCTCCGCAGGCGCTTCAGCTCCAGCTTTTGATCCTGCCAACGCAGGCTGGCCTGCCAGGGTCCAACGATGGGATTGCTGCGTTGCCCGGCCTGCACGGCCAGAACGGGTTTGGCCTGGGTCCCCGTAAACCGCACCGTGCCCGCCAAGGCATCGCGGGTCAGCCAAGGGGGCAAGGCCTGATCCGGCCGCAGATCCCTTGGATTGACCTGCCAGCGGCCCTGCCAATCCAGCTGGGGGCCAAGCCGCCCCGCCACACGCAGCCAGGAGGTACCCAGGCGCAGCTGGACCTGGTCCACCAGCAACTGGCCGCCCTGCAACTGCCCCCTCTGGGATGGCCCGCTCTGCCAGTGGGCCCGCAGGGAGGCCTCGCCCTTCAGCTTTTGCCGTTGCGATTGCGATTCCCACTGCCACGGGGTCGGCTGAATCGACACCTGCTGACCACGGCAACGCGCCACCAGTTGGGGCACAACCAGCGCTGGACCTTGCGAAAGGCTGACCTTGGGGGAAGACCTCCAGCCCAGCGAACCCAGTCGCACGCGCCCCTGGCAGCTGGGGAGCCCCGCCTGCCACCTCCAATCCAAGCTGCCATCGGCCTGGCCGCGCCACTGGCCAGGGTTGGCTTGCAGGTTGCCGCCAACGGCCCGCTGAACAGCCGCTAGCGACAGGTGATCGAGTCGTAACTGGCCGCTCCAGTCGCGGCGGTCCCAACGGCCAGCCGCATTGAAGGCTAGGGATCCATCGCTGGCAGCGCTACCAGAGCGGCCAGCTGCTCCAGAGGCTCCGGGGGGGATCAGTCGGGTTTGCAGCTGGAGGGCACGACGGTGGACTTGGATCGCCAGGCGGCCATCCAGTCCGAGCGGCGTCGGGCTTTTGGGCAAAAACACCTGGGCCCTCTGGCGCAGGCGGAAACGCAGCTCCAGCTTTGGCGGCGGCCCCTTGCCTACCCCCGGGCCAAGCACCCACCACTGCCCCTGGCGGTTGGGCTTGAGATCAGCCCTCAGCCCCTCCAGGCTGATCTGAACAACCGGAAACCCCTGGCGCAGGCTTGCCAGGGGATCAAGACTTACCGCGGCGCCGGAGGCGGTAAGGCTGGAGCCATCCCATCGGCCCGGAGCCAGCCGGGTTGCACCAACCCTCACACCACCCCAGCCCAACCCCTGATAGGCGCCCAAATCAAAGGGGTGGCCCATCACCCGGCTCACCTGGCGATCGAGCACGGGCTTCCAGTGGGCATAGACGCTGTTGAGGGCCCGATCGAGGGCCCAATGGCCGAATCCCAGGCCAACGGCAACCGCCCCAACAGCCACTGCCGTTGCGCCCATGGCCTTGGTGGATGGCCCGTTGCCGGGTTGGAACCCTTGCTCCGGCACCTAAGCCATCCCCCGGGGCCGTCCATGCCTGCGTTCCGAGCAATATAGGAACCTGTCCAGAACTGAAGTGTGTCCATGGCCGCCGATCCCATACTGTTTGTGGCCGGCCAATGGCTCGGAGCGGCCAGTGGGGTCTTAGCCCTGGCCACAGCGGCTGGATTCATCGCCCGCTGGGGGGTGCGGTTTCGGTTGGTGGGCGTCACGAGCTTCACCGCACTCCTGGCGATCTCCTGCCTGGCCTTTGCCGTGAGTTACACCCCTCGGGTCACCATTGAGGGGGCCGTGAGCGTCCCCGTGGTGTTCGACAACGGCAGCGACCTGGTGATTGCGGCTGCCCCCGACGACCTCCCCCAGTCCGCCTTTGCCCCCACGGTGCAACAGCTGGCCGAAAACATCCGCACCAACGGCCGCAACGCAGAGAACGGCCTGGTGCGCGTGCGCCTTCGCCGCGTGGAAGCCCAACAGAGTGGTGGCAGCAAGCCCGTGGTGCTGGCAGAAGCGACCCGCAGCCTGGCCACCGGCGCTGTCACCCTGAATCAAGGCTGATGCCCCTGGTTCTGCCCCCCCACTTCAAATCCGAACTGGGGCAATTGGAACGGGCTGGCATTGATGGTTGGCAGCAGCTGGCCGATCTCCACGACGACGACCTACGCCAATTGGGCCGCAGTGGCGGGGCCAGCGAAGCCCGCTTGATCAAGCTGCGGGGCCAAGCCAGGTTGGTGGTGGAGGCAGGGGTTGAGCCTGCCGAAGCAGCCTTGTTGCTCTACGCAGGCATTGCCAACTGCCAGGGCCTAGCCCAGGCCAATCCCCATCAACTGCTGATCCAAATGGGACGGCTCCAGGCCAGTTTGACGGGCATGGCAGCCCCAAGACTTGATCTCATTACGCTCCAAAGCTGGATACGGCGGGCCCAACTCCGCATCGCCCGCCGGGCAACAAACTGACCCCTAGGGCCAGCCGAGCTGTTGCCGACTTCCCTGGAATGGGAATCTCTTGGGGCCGATCCCTTGGTCTCTTTTGCCCTAGCCCTGCACCCCCACTGCAACCAACCCGGATCGAGCCCCAGACCCCGGCTGATCGACCATGGGTCAAGTCACGGCCCTAGGGCCTGGGGGGTTTCTGTTGCCGGTACAGCCCTGGGGATCCTGTTGGCGAGCTCGGTGACCGTGGCCGGCGCCCAGGCCCAATCCCAACTGCTCGAATCGGTCAAACAAAACCCTGCCCTAGCCAAGCAACTCTGCGCCGAGCTGCGCCAGATGAATGGCTCCGGCATCGCCTCCACCTCCAACCAGGCCATCCAGACCATTGCCCAGCAACGGCAGCTGAGCTTCACCGACGCAGAGATCCTCACCACCTACGTGGTGGGCCTCTATTGCCCGGATGTGCGCTGAGTGAGCGGCCATGACAACTGGATGCGTTGTCGGGACGGCACGGGCCTGATCAGTCGGATCTGGACCCCCGGGGGCAATGGGCCTTGGCCAGCCCTGTTGATGCGGCAGCCCTACGGACGGGCCATCGCTTCGACGGTCACCTATGCCCATCCGGACTGGTACGCCCAGCATGGGTTTCTGGTGGTGGTGCAAGACGTTCGGGGCCGGGGCGAATCCGAGGGGAATTTCCAAGGCTTTGCCCAGGAAGCCTCGGATGGGGCTGATGCGGTTCGGTGGGTACGCCAACTCCCCAGCTGCAATGGCCGGGTGGGCACCTATGGCTTCTCCTATCAAGGCCTGAGCCAACTCCTCAACGACGGCATCCATTACGAAGGGACCGATTCTGACGGCGATGGCTTACCCGATTGCCTGGCCCCTGCCATGGCCGGGCTCAACGAACGCACCCACTGGGCCAGCGAGGGCGGTGCCCACTGGTGGGCCCTGGGCTTGGGCTGGGGTTTGCAATTGGCCGCCCAGCGCTGCCAGCGGCAAGGCGATGACGAAGGCTGGCAGGCGATCCGCGATTCCCTCGAGAGGGGCAGCTTCCTGGGCGAAGGCATGGCCTTGCTCGAGCGCCACGACCCCACTGGCATGGCCCTGGAGTGGCTGAATCGCAATCCGGCAGATCCCGAAGGCTGGCGGGTTCACGCCCCCTCTGACGCCCTGCTGAGCAGGCCCATGCTGCTGCTGGGTGGCTGGCACGATCCCCACCTCGGTGGCGTACTGGATCTGTGGCACCGCTCGAAGGCCGCCGGCGGCTCCCCCCAACTGCGCATCGGCGCCTGGAGCCACCTGCACTGGCCGGGCGGGGCCGACTCCATGCAGCTGGCCTTCTTCCAACAGCACCTTCAAGGCATCGCCCCCGGCAACGACACCTGCCTTGAAGGCGGCCCCGGGCACCAAGCCCCCGTGGCCCTGCAGGCCAAGGCCCATGGGCCCTGGCTTGTGCCACCAGCAACTCCCCCCAGGGCCTGGAGGCTCCAGGGCCAAGCCCTGCTGGACTGGGAGCAAGCCGGCCCAGATACGAACCCAGCCGGCACCGCACCTCCAGACCACGCCACCCGCCAACTGGTGCACGACCCCTGGCGGCCCTTACCCGGGCGCGGGGGCCACCTCGATCTCAAACCCGGCCCTTGCGAGCGCTCCGACCTCGACGAGCGCAGCGATGTGGCCTGCTTCACCAGTGCGCCCCTCGAAGCGCCTGAGTTGCTGCTGGGTCGATTCAGCCTGGAGATCAGCATCAGCGCCGACCAGCCGGGGTTTGATCTGTGTGGCGCCCTCTCCGTGGTGAAAAAAGCGCCATCGCCCCCCCAAGGAGGCGCCCAAAACGACCACGTGCAGCAGCTCTGCACGGGCGTGGCCCGCTTCCTTGGCAGCGGATGCCTGCGCAGCGAAACCAGGCGACTCCAATTCCAACCGGTGATGGCCAACCTGGAGGCCGGAGACCACATCCGGTTGTCCCTGGCGGCCTCGGCCTGGCCTCAGATTGCCCTCAACCCCGGCGATGGCTCGATGCCCCTCGGCGGCCCAAGCCCAAAGCACCGGGTGATCACCCTCAGCCTGGAGCTCGCGACGGGCCACTTGCGGCTTGAGCCCATCGTGCAGCCAGGGCAACTTGAGGCAAACTGAGCCCACCTTTTAAACCCCCAGGCATGCGGAGCCCCCTGCGCCCCTTCTCCAAGCCCTTTTTTGCGGCTGGGTTGCTGGCGACCAGCCTGCTCGGCAGCGCATACCTAGCCCCGATCAGCTCCGCCCAAACCAGCGCCCCTTCAAGCGCGACCCCCAGCGCCCAGAACGCTGCAGCTGCGCCCGTCGCCCTGGGGGTTCCCCAGGCCCGCGCCGCTGCCAACGCCATCCTGGAGGCCATCAAAAAGGGCGATGCCAATGCCCGCTACAACCAATTCTCCGATGAGCTCAAGGCCGTAACCAGCCCGCAAATGGTGCAAAACACCATGCGCACCCAACCCAAATTGCTCAGCTGGAAGCTGCTGAGCGTCAACACCGGTCTGCGCAACACCACGGTTGAAGCCAGCCTGATCACCACCAAGGGGACCCGCGATGTCTTCATCGTGCTGAATGGCGCCGGCAAAATCGTGGGCTACCACTTCGATCGCACCGACGAAGCCTCCAGCCAAGTGGCTCTGAACTTCGTCAAAAGTCTGAGCAGTGGCCAGTACATCACCGCCCGCAGCTTTTTGAGCCTCGACCTGCAAAAGGAAATCAGCCCGGAGCGTCTGCAGCAGAAATGGCAGGAATTGCAGCAGCTCACCGGAAACTTCGTCAAAGTGACCAAGGCCGTTGAAGCCAATTCCACCCCTACCGCCAAGCTCGTGATGGTGGTGACCCAGTTCAACCGCCTCAGCGACAGCCTCTTCGTGATCCTCGATGCCAGCAACACGATCA
This sequence comes from Cyanobium sp. NIES-981, assembly GCA_945907085.1. Classification (GTDB taxonomy): domain Bacteria; phylum Cyanobacteriota; class Cyanobacteriia; order PCC-6307; family Cyanobiaceae; genus Cyanobium_A. The sequence continues at coordinate 23,960 of CAMDSS010000005.1, forward strand.
CCGGTGTTGACTTCCCCATCGATCCCTCCAAACCCCAACCCGCCCAGTAATCAACTGGCTTTGCTAATGCCAGCCTCTTAGACCAGTTGGCGGGCAAAAAGCCGCCTAAGCTCGCGGCGAAAACGTTGCTGGTACAGGGCCTTGCTCAGCCTCGATTGGATGACGCAAGACGGCCAGCGGCTTGCCGAATGCCGGCACGACCACCCCTTCTCCATCCTTGGGCCCCAACCCCTGGAATCCGGGGGTTGGGTGGTGCGGGTGTGGATGCCAGAGGCGGAGCGAGTCGAGCTGCTTGTAGGCGGCCAGTCCCTGGCCACCGAGACGCCCAACCACCCCTGGGTCTTTGAAGCCCAGCTGGCCACCAACCCAGGCAATGGCTATCAGGTTCGGGTGCACCGTGGCGGCATCGAACACGTGCAGCACGATCCCTGGGCCCAGCGCGACGCGTGGATGGGTGAACTGGATCAACTGCTGTTTGCCGAAGGCAACCACCACCACATTTGGCGCCGCATGGGTGCCCACCTGGGCGAGCAGGGCGGCATTGCGGGAGTGCAATTTTGCCTTTGGGCCCCCAACGCCCGCAGCGTTTCCGTGCTCGGGGATTTCAATGGCTGGGATGGCCGCCATCACCCGATGCAATCGCGGGTTGGCGGCTCCTGGGAGCTGTTTATCCCAGGTCTGAAAGCCGGCCAGATCTACAAATACGAAATCCGGGCCCAGAACGGCCACTGTTATCAGAAGAGCGATCCCTACGGATTCCGCCACGAGGTACGGCCCAACAACGGCTCGGTGGTTGAGGCGATTGCCAACTACAGCTGGAGTGATGCCGGCTGGATGGACGAGCGCGACAACTCCAACCCCCTGGATCAACCCATTTCGGTCTACGAAATGCACCTCGGTAGCTGGATGCATGCCAGCGCCGATCGTCCCTTCATCGAAGCCGATGGCACCCCGCGGCCACCGGTACCCGCCGCCGATCTCAAACCGGGCGCCCGCCTGCTCACCTATCCGGAATTAGCCGATCGGGTGATTCCCTACGTGAAGGCTCGGGGCTTCACCCACATCGAGCTGATGCCGATCTCCGAGCATCCCTTCGATGGATCCTGGGGTTATCAGGTCACCGGATGGTATGCGCCCACCAGCCGCTTTGGCTCCCCGAATGAGTTTCGCGCCTTTGTGGAGCGCTGCCA